>JAPKBY010000027.1 GCA_028823185.1 Planctomycetota bacterium | reverse complement strand
GCTTCCTGTTGAGGAAGGCCCGGGTGAGGTGACCGCCATCTATCACGAGAATGGAAAGAAGGCTCGCGAGGGAAGGATCTGGAAAGGTCGGCGGCACGGGCTCTGGCGTGGCTGGCATGAGAACGGCAAGCGGGCTTATGAGGGGCGCCTCGAGGACTATCATCGCGTCGGAATCTGGAAGACATATTATGAAAATGGCAGCGCACGTGGAGAAGGCCTGATAGCTGACGGTCGTCCGTCAGGAGCTTGGCAGACCTGGCACTCCAACGGGCAGCTCCGATCAGAGGGCACCTATGACTGGGGCAAGCGAGTCGGCCCCTGGGTTCAAATTCAATCCAATGGCGTCAAGCACTCCGAGGGGAACTTTAAGAACGACATGAAGATTGGGCTGTGGACCCAGTTCGATCTCGATGGTCTGAAGCTCTCAGAGGGCCATTATGAGCGCGGTAAACAGAATGGCATGTGGACGCGGTGGCATGGACCTGAGCAGGTGATGTTCACAGGCGCGTTCACTGATGATCAGGAGGATGGCCCGTGGAAGCGTTGGCACGCGAACGGTCAACTGGAGGCCGAGGGCACCTATCTCTTGGGTAAAGAAGATGGCTCTTGGGTTACCTACTACGACACCGGTCAGATGCATCTGAGAGGGTCTTATGCAGGTGGCAGGCGCACCGGGCCTTGGCTGCGCTGGTACGCGAGCGGGCAAAAGCAGACCGAAGGCACTTATGTCAACGGGAAGATGCATGGTCGCACCACGGTCTGGTTCAGGGATGGCTCTGTGCACCCAGAGGAATCCGGTCAGTATGTCAATGGTAAGCGGGTGGGAGCATGAGTCGCCAAATGATGAGCTCTCTGTTGGTGTTGCTCGCGTTCTCCTCTGCCGCTCTAGGGCAAGTTGAGATTAAGTTCGCTCCTGTTGAAGGCAGCGTGCTGCGAAGAAACTTTGAGGTGAAGCATTTCCTCGCTGTGAAGCGCTCCGTCACGAAGGTCGGTGACCTCGAGGAGGTGGGGCAGCGCACATTCGATATCCGTAACGTCGAGACCATGCAGACGAGTGATCGGATCTTCTCGGTTCAGGATGGTCGGCCTCTCCGGATGCGCCGTTACTTCGATCGGGGCCTGCTCGATGGCTTCGCCGAGCTCTCTGAATCAGGGCGAGCGATGAATATGCGCGCATATGGCGAGAGTCGTTTGAAAGGCAAGAGCGTCATGTTCACTTGGATCCCTGAAGATGACGTCTATGGGCGCTTCTTCGATGCTGCGGATGGGGTCGAAGAGGATCTAGCGTTTATGCGCGAAGATTTGGATCTGCGGGCCTTCCTGCCGGGTGACCCTGTCGCTGTCGGTGATTCATGGGATGTGAATCCGGTGGCCATGGGGGACGCGCTCTCACCTGGAGGGCTCTTGTCCTATGACTTCACTAAGAGCAAGAGCATGGGCCTCGCGCGGACATTGCGTCTTGGCACTGGTAGCCACCTCTTCGAGCTCTTCAGAGGCGACGTGAGCGGAGAGGTTAAGGCGAGCTTCGCCTCTATCGAGGAGGGTGAGGACGGGGAGCGCTTCGCTGTCCTCTCCATCTCTTGGGATGTCGTGACTCAGAGCGACCTCGCTTACTTAGCGAGGCGCAACCGCACAGGTGCTGATATCGAATATCAGCGCGCGCTGACTGCTATGGACGTTGGGCTCGAGCTAAAAGGCGAAGGGAGCATTCGCTGGGATCTCAACTCAAACCACTTGAAGAGCTATGAGTTCAGCTCTGCAGAGGACGTCTCGAGTTCAGTCAAGATGCAGATCGGTGGCAAGGGAGCCGTCCGAGAAGAGATCTTGGACATGGGTGGGCGTGTGATCGTCAGCGGGAAGGTCGAGCGCCGCTGAGATCAGGGGCAGAAGCCCACTTGGACTGCGTCAGAGAGCCCAGTCCCGAAAGCGTCCCCTTGGTCTTGGAACCAGAGCTGGTAATGGCGAGTGCTCCCGATCATTGAGCTGTCGATGGGAATGGAGAGCTCGATCCAGCCCGTGAAGTCGAACTGAAAGAGTTGCTCTCGTCGTATGGGGGCGCCGACTAGGACCGTTCCGCCTTGGAAGGGGCGATTCTGTGCCGTGGGGCCTGAGAACATGATCCCGAATGCGTTGGGCATTCCCCCGTAGGTTCCGAACTTGAAGTTGTTCAGCGCCGCGCTCGGCCAGCTCTCTGTGTATAGCTGAGGGACGGACAGCTGTGAGGTCGTCTTCGCGGTGCCATAAGAGATGACGTCCGGGCAGTGCTGTTGATTCGGATCGAAAGGGAAGGGGTTCGAGAGGTCGGCATGTGAACTCCCGGAGAGCTTCACGAGGACGTCTCCTGGGCCGGCGTCGATTGGGATCGGGCAGCTGATCAGAGTGCCTCCTTGGCTCGAGCTCAGGTGACTCACTGAGACGGGAGTGCCATCGCTGATGCCAGCACTGCGCGTGAACCAGAGGGTGTTGCCCGTTGGCTCGAAGCCGTGGCCGTGGATGACGACCTCCCCGGTGGAGCTGAGCTCATAAGTCTCGATGTGCGGTTTGCTGCTGGACGCGACTCCATAGAGGGCTTGGATACCTAGCTGGTCATCTGCGCTGATGGAGCGGAGCGTCGTCTCGTCAATGGAGATAGCTGGGAACATCGTTGAGCCCAGTACTGTTGAGTGAGCAAGTCCGAGGGCGTGCCCGAATTCATGGCAGGCGACGCCTTGGAGATCTCTGTGATCCTGTGCGTTCGGAGGCGGATTAGGCCCGTCGTTCCATATGACGGGATCTGCGTAGAAGCGTATGCGCCATCCGTCCGAGATGGGTAGCTCTGTGAAGCCGAGCACGCCTGCTCCAAAGCCGGAGATCTCACTCGCGATGTTTGAGTTGGTGTCTCCTGGGGAGGTGGCGAGACCTTGCCAGCTCGGGTCGAAGTTCGCGCCTCCAGAGCCGAGGTCGAAGGGTTGGGTCGGGTCCCCTGATCCGTTCGCATGGAGCTCGCTGCTCCACTCGACATAGGCCTTCCATATCGCGAGCGCTGCTCCTGTCGCGCCGGGGAAAGACAGGTCTGTGACGGTGTTGTTGTTGGCCTCAGCGTCGCTGAAGTTGTTGTAGACCCGAAAGTCACGCTGCGTGAGGTCTAGCTCTCCACCTAGGTGCGCCCAGGCTCCTAGGGGGGTTGGATACAGCAGGGCCCCTGCGAGGAGGACGGCAGCTGAGGCCGGTAGATAACGGGTTAGAGACATGCTTTAGCGGGTTAAGTGCTCTTATGGAGCCAGCGGGAGGCTCTAAACAAGGCTATCACACGAATCCAGCCCATGTCTTAGGACGGTAGAAATGGCCATAGAGTTCCCCAGTGGCTATTAGCCCAAGATTGCCGCGGCTCTAGCCTTCAGTTGCGCAGAGGGTTCTGCACAATCAAAGCATGAGCATCCAGATCGCAAGACGTGTCATCTCCTTTGGGCTCGTGGGGCTATCGCTCGCTCCGACGATGCATGCGCAGGAGCCCGTTGGGGATGCGCTGGAGAAGCCTCGGCCAAACATCCTGTTCTGTATCGCCGATGATTGGGGCTGGCCACACGCCGGTGCGCTCGGTGACAAGGTGGTCAGGACTCCGAACTTTGATCGTATCGCTCGAGAGGGGGCGCTCTTTCCTCATGCCTATGTCTCCTCGCCATCGTGCACGCCATCGCGCAACGCGATCCTCACCGGGCAGTGGCACTGGAGGCTGAAGGAGGGTGCGAACCTTTGGAGCACCCTAGACCCAAAGACGCCTGTCTATCCGAAGCTGCTCGAGGCGGCTGGGTATCATGTGGGGCACTGGCGCAAGAGCTGGGGGCCGGGCCGTCTGAAAGCTTGGGATGGACACCCCGCCGGCCGCGCTTTCAAAGGAGGCTTTGAAGGCTTTTTGGCTGAGCGTCCTGACGATGAGCCCTTCTGCTTTTGGTTGGGAGCTTATGACCCGCACCGTCCCTATAAGGAAGGTACGGGAGAGGCTGCTGGTTTGGATCCCTCTTCGATTGAGCTCTTCCCGTTTTTCCCGGACTGCCCTGAGGTTCGCGGTGACGTCGCTGATTACTACCACGAGGTCGGGCAGTTTGATGCTGACGTGGGCAGAGCGCTTGCGTTGCTGGAAGAACGCGGTGAGCTTGAGAACACGATCGTCGTCATGACGGGGGATCACGGGATGCCTTTTCCGCGCTGTAAGGGCAACGTCTACGACTGCGGCGCCCGTGTTCCTTTGGCGATTCGATGGGGAGCCGAGGCTGATGCAGGCCAAGTTCATGAGGGCTTCGTGAGTCTGACCGATCTCGCGCCGAGCTTCCTGGCAGCAGCTGGGGTGGAGCTTCCTTCGGTGATGACGGGGCGCAGCCTCTTGCCGCAACTGCGAGGGGACGAGAACGATTCTCGTGGCTTCGTATTGATCGGACGTGAGCGTCACACCCCAGCTCAGGAGAAACCTGAGGGGGGCGGGTATCCGGTGCGAGCGCTGCGCACGCATGACTATCTCTATGTTCGCAACTATGAGCCGACGCGATGGCCAGCGGGGACTCCCTCGCATGAGCTCGCCTACAAGGGGAGTGGATGGCTCGGGGACTGTGACAATGGGCCGACCAAGTTTGTGATCGCGGCACGTCGAGGGCTCGATGAGGAGTTCACGAGGAGCTGGGAGTGGTGCTTCGGTAAACGGCCAGCGGAGGAGCTCTATGACCTCAAAGCTGATCCGCATCAACTCGTGAATTTGGCTTTGGAGCCGGAGCTCTCCGAGCAGAGATTGAAGATGAGCGAGCAGCTCTCGCTCGAACTGAAGCGCAGCGGCGACCCAAGAGAGCTGGGCGGCGCCGAAGCCTTTGACTCGTATCCCTACTTTGGTGGGATACCGTCTTATCCAGGCGACGATGTCCTGGAGGCATATCGCGAGTAGCGCTGGAGTCTAGGGGCGCTCCGCGAGGAGCAAGGCCGGGGCCGCTTGTGAGAGCATGTCTACCCCGCTGCGCCTCTTCGAGCGTCTCGTTAGGTGCTCTGTCCAATCTGCCCAAGTCTTGTAGCGTGGGCCTAGATCTAAGATTCGGGCGCTGTATCTAGAGCTCTCGCCTGAGCCCTTTGAGCTGAGGTTGTGTGCCCAGCTGAGGAGGCTGTTGGAGTAGGCGCTCTCCGCTCCGCCGTCGAAGCCGCTCTGAGGGAGCTCTCCTTGGAAGGAGAGGGGCGCTAGATCCCAATCCAAGGGTGCCACTGGGAAGATCCATCGGGGACCGCTGGGGTCACCTGAGATCGGCCAGGTGGTTCTGGGTTTGGCGCCGGGGTAATAGACCGGGCCAAAATAGAGGGAGTCGACGCAGCTGAGCAGGAGCTCATCCAGTGCTTGTTTTAGCTCCGCATCTTCGGCGCCGAGGCAAGAGCGTGAGGCTGACCTAAGTCCCAGTTGGAGGATGGCTGTCTGGAAGGAGTGCGCGATCGCATGTGTGCGTGGCACAGAGAGCGGAGCGTGGTCGTTGCGGCTGGTGATGCCCGTCGGTGGTGTACCTCGAACTACGAGCGCGCAGGCTTCACGGATCCAAGGCAGCAAGCGGGCTCGCGTCTGGTCATCGCTTAAGGAGTAGGCAGCTGAGATCGTGTCGAGGGCCCAACCCAGCTCTCGTCCTACAGGGAGACCGAAGCCCGGGTGTTCGGCAGCGAAAGCGCTCAGCTGGTAGATGGTGATGAGCGGCGGGTCTTCGCTCTTTGTGTTGGTGAGTGCAAAGCGGAAGCGCTCAGCTTCGTGCAGGAGCGAATCGATGGCGAGGGAGTCGTTGCTCAGCCAGGCGAGGGCTTTGGCATGCGATGTATAGCGGATGATGTGCGCTCCATCGTGAGGGTGCCACGCGAGGATGTCTTCCGCATCGCTAGGGCGAGCGCCGTTCTTTTTGATCGCGCTGCTCTGGTCGTAGCTGGGCCTCCTGTCTGAGGTTAAAACTCGCGCGATACTGTCTTTGAGTTTAGGACCTCCTTCGGAGGGGAGCCTGAGCGCCTTGTGGTGAGCATTTGCCTTCATGTGGTAGGCGAAGGGCAGAGCGCCGTCTTCGTTGAGCCACTCTTCAAGGCGTGTCGCGTCTCCATTCGCCCTCCATGCCCCAGTCGGCTGTCGCGAGGTATTGGCTCGGTGGAGGAGCCTTAGCCTTCGAAGTTCAGAGGGTGAGCCGTTAGCAGCGGCTCTGAGGCCCTCGAGGAAAGTGATTCCCTCACCGCCGTGACCGCCGCCCGTCGGTCGAAACCATGGATGAGCCCAGCCCATAACTCCTGAACGAGACTCCCCTTGCCCAGAGTCCCCGGAGGCGATCTGTTCCGCGTGCTCATTACCGGTAACGCTTAGACGCGCTAGCAGAGTTGAGTCGCGTTTCCCTATCGGTGCGGAGATGGCGCTTAGATTTGGGAGGAGCTCTCGCTGAGGAAAGTAGTGTGCAGTCGCAGGGTTCGACCAAGAGTGGAGCCCGGTCTTTGGTGTGCATACCGCCCACCCTTCTCCAGCGAGGTGAGATCGAGCAGCTATGGCAGCCTCTTTATTCCCGGCTGGGATGATCGCGAGGCGACGGTGGAAGCTCGCCCCCGGCGGCATCATATGGAGCCGATGTCTGCCGTCCTTGTCGGTCTCAGCGATCTCGTCGACGATGAACAGCGTCGACTCACCCGTCTCGCCAAGCTCCAGCCTTAGGTAGGGATCATCAAAGGCTGCAATCGCTGTCCAGCCCTCTGGGAGAGAGAGCTTTAACGACTCGAAGTAGGCTGGGCCGATCGGTGCCTCTGTGTCCTTTTGTCCGATCAGCGCGTTGTGTACTCGGAGGTCAAGGGTGAGGAAGCCCGCGTCTTTCCAGCGACCTAGATATGCGTGGATGCCGAGCAGATGCGGCTGCGCTCCATTCTTCCTCTCAGCTGGGCTGGGGAGCATGACGAGCGCATGTCGGTCCTCCCTATGAATCGGTCCACGCTTGAGAGTGACGACTCTTTGGTGTGAGGGGGCAGAGCTTGAGATCACCGCTTCGTATGTGTGTCCGTTCGCATCCTTTGCCGTGAAGGCTAGCGGAGCAGAGAGTGCCTCGTGGGCTGGCTTCAGAGCTGGAAGAGGTGGCTGAGCGGGTGATCGAGACAAGAAGCCGCTGCGGCGGCCCTTGTCAGAGGGAGGGACTTTGGAGATGACTTCAAAGACTTGAACCTCACCGCTCGGACCCCTCACGACCTCTTCAAGCTGAGCCGGATGTGAGGCTCCTTCGCTGTCGATTAGGACCCAAGCCTTCGGGCTCTCCCCGCTTGGAAATGGGATGGTCCCCCTGACGAAGGTGGCTGTCTCCCCTTGCTCCCAGCTTAGCTGCGCGACGCCCTGTGAGGTCAGAGTGGCATTCAGTTGGGCGAGCAACGTGAGGAGGATCGTTGTGTGAATCATCGGCTTATGTAACCTGCTAATTCAGGACTGGTTCTGGAACTACTCTATGCCTAAAAATCGTTCAAAGCGTCTCGCTGACCTCGCCCAATCTGACATCAGGCGCATGACTCGAGAATGTGATGCTGTCGGCGGCATCAATCTCGGGCAAGGAATCTGTCAGCTTCCGACACCTGAGGCTGTGGCCGCTGGTGCCATTGAGGCCATCAAACGTGGCGATGCGGTTTACTCCTATCCGGAAGGCATCCTTCCGCTAAGGGAGGCGATCGCTGGCAAGCTGAGGCGAGAGAATCAAATTGAGGCCGATCCGATGTCGGAGATCGTGGTCACGAGTGGTGCGTCTGGTGCTTATACGGCTGCGATCCACGCGCTCTTAGACCCGGGTGATGGCATCCTCATGTTCGAGCCTTACTACGGCTATCACCGCAACGCAGCTGCTGTTGCCGGTCTCATTCCCCAATTCGTGAGTTTAGAGGGTCCTGGCTATGAGGTGACGCTGGATGCTCTGCGCGCAGGCATCCAGGAGAATACGCGGGCTGTCGTCGTCTGCACTCCAGCCAATCCCTCTGGGAAGATGTGGTCCGTCGCAGAGCTTGAGCTGCTCGCTCAGGTCGCGCGAGAGAACGACTTGATCGTGATCACTGACGAGATCTACGAGAGCATCACTTATGGCGAGGCCGAGCACATCTCTCCCGCAACGGTGTCGGATCTACGAGAGCGCTCAGTCACCATCATGGGGCTCTCTAAGACCTTCTCGATAACCGGCTGGCGACTGGGCTATGCCGTCACGAAACCCGAGTGGGCTCAGGCGATGACCATCGTTCATGACCTGTTCTATATTTGCGCGCCAACACCGCTGCAGCATGGCGTGACAGCAGGCTTCTCCATGCCTGATTCTTTCTACACAGACATGCGCGCTCAATACGCCCGCAAACGGGAGGTCTTGTGCGAGGCCTTGAGCGCGGCGGGCCTCGACCCCACATGGCCGCAAGGCGCTTACTATGTGCTGGCTGACATGAGCAAGCTAGGGAAGGAGACCGCCTTGGAGGCCTCTATGGAGCTCCTGAAGCGAACAGGTGTGGCGAGCGTGCCAGGCTCTGCATTTTACCGAGGTGACAAGGGCGAAGGTTCTGCGCGCTTCTGCTTTGCTCTCTCTGAAGACCTCGTCTCGCGCGCAGCGACGAGTTTGAGATCCCTCTGAGTTGCCATTCATTAGAAGAGACCCCTGACGCCTAGGCTTCAGGGGTCTCATGTCGCGGCCGGTCCCATCCATAGTCGACCAGCCGCTATTTGCTTAGTTGACGTAGCGGCCTGGGATCCAGACCCTCTTTTGCCTTATCTCGTAACGACCGGGTTGGTGGTGGATCTCATAACGAGCGGGCCGGATCATTCGCCTGTAACGGATTCCGAACAAGCCGCAATGTGTTGAGTACTGCGCTGGGATGTAGACCCTCTGTGTGCTCCCTGGGATGAAGATGCGCTCACTCCTTGTCTCATAATGCCCTGGTAGATACCTAGGCGGAGGGGTTGGGACGCAGACGCTGCGCGCTTGGTAGAGGCTTCGTGCTGTATGGAATTGCGCCTGCGCCGTTGTCGGGCTGCTGGCTAGCAACAAGAGAGCCAGGCTGCTGGCTCTGAGGCATGAGGTGAGATTGTTCATGCTCACTTCAATGCATCACTCGTGCCAATGGACCAACCTCTCCTGGAGGCTCTTGCGGGGCATGGTGCGACTCAGCTACGCCTGATTTGCCCTTCGTAGAGGACGCGTGTCCACAGGGCTGGTCATCCTCTGGGGGTGTGCTCGCAAAGGAAGCGTCGTCGCTGTTGCTTCCGAGGACTCGGAATGCGATAGCTGTTGCTGTGAGAAAAAAGACAGGGAGAGCAGAGGGCGAGAAGTCACAACCTATTGGGGTTGAGGTTTCGCGCAGGGGATTCCTTCAGGGAGCTGGCGGCGCTGCTGCTGGAGCCTTGATTGTTGGGCCTGAGTCGCGCGCCAAGCCGACGGTCTCTCTCTCCGGAGAGACTGAGGTGAAGCTGAAGGTGAACGGCGATCTCCGCGCGCTCACTGTCGAGCCGCGTACGACGCTGCTCGACGCGCTTCGGATCAGGTTGACTGATCCACTCACAGGCACAAAGCTCGTCTGTGACCGGGGGACGTGTGGCGCCTGCACTGTCCTCTTGGACGGCGAAGCTGTTTGCTCGTGTCTGATGCTCGCTGTGGACGCGGTCGGGCGGGAGGTGACGACTGTTGAAGGCCTCGCACCTGATGGAGAGCAAAATGCTGTGCAGAGAGCCATGTGCAAGCACGATGGTTCCATGTGTGGCTTCTGCACTCCAGGGATCACCGTGACCTTGAGCGCGCTGCTTGATAAGAACCCGAGCGCTAGCCAGGGTGAGGTCAAAGAGGCGCTCGCCGGGAACTACTGTCGTTGCGGAACCTACCCGCACGTCTTTGATGCGGCTGCAGAAGCTGGCCGAGAGCTCAGCGGGGGTGGCAAGTGAACTCCCTACGGCAAGACGGGCCCCCTGGCGAAGCTCCGGCAGGCAAGCGTTGGAAGAAGAGCAGCAGGGATGTCGCTGGGCACCCGGAGGACTATTGGATCTTGGTAGCTGTTGAAGAGGACGGTCCTGCGTGGCCGCCTCGCGAGCAGCTGAAGATCCTCAATAAGGACATCTTGCGCTTAGACGCTGGCGATAAGGTCACAGGCCGCGCCAAGTACTCTCACGACATTCGACTTGAGGGGATGCTCTACGGGGTCGTCCTCAACTCGCCGATGCCCGCTGGGACTTACTCTCTCGATCTTGACGCTGCGCGAGCGATCGAGGGGGTTGAGGTGGCTTTGGATGTCGCAGGTGGAGAAGTCAACTATCTGGGACAGGTCGTTGCGGCAGTGGCTGGCATCACGCCTGACCACGCTAGAGATGGGCTGCGCGCGCTCGGCTTCGAGATGGAGCCCGGTGAGTGGGCGGTCTCAAGAGCCCAAGCTCTGGACCCCAACGCGCCGAGTCTCGGTCGCAATGGAAACGTACGGAAGGGTCGCTCGCGCGGTGATGAGGAAGACGTGGCGGAAGCTCTCAAGGCATCAGAGGCGACCATTGACTCTGTCTACACCGTGCCTGTTCAGCATCATGTGTGCCTCGAGACTCACGGAGTCGTCGTTGACTTCAAGGGCGAGGATGAAGCGACCGTCTACGCATCCACGCAGGGGACCTTCACCATCGGTGGTGAAGCTGCTGATGTCTTAGGAATCAGCGAAGGCGACGTGACCGCAGTCGTTGAACACATGGGCGGCGGCTTCGGGAGTAAGTTCGGCCTCGACATACCCGGGGATATCGCCTGCCAGATGGCCCGAATCGCTAAGCGCCCAGTGCACTTGCTCCTAGACCGTAAGGGGGAGTTCTCCTGTGTAGGCAATCGCTCGGCTGGTCGTCAGCGCGTCGTCGCAGGGTGCGATGCTGAGGGGCGCTTGACGGCGCTCTCTGCAGAGATCGAAACACATGGGGGCCTCGGGAGAGGATCAAACCCAGGCCTCCCTTATATCTATGAGGTTGAAGAGGCAGCGCGTACTCAGTCCTCTGTGCTGATGAACACAGACGCTAGTCGCGCGATGCGTGCGCCTGGCCATCCGCAGGCTTCCTTTGCGATGGAGTCCGTCATCGATGAGCTCGCTTATAAGGTCGGCGTTGACCCAGTCGAGGCGCGCAAAAGAAACCTCTCCGATGAGGTCTATCACCGGCAGCTTGATCGAGTCTCTAAGGAGATCGGTTGGGCTGATCATCCGCACAGATCAGCTCCCGGCGAGGGAGATGGTTGGGAGGCGACTGGGATTGGCTTTGCTGTCTCGACGTGGGGTGGCGGAGGCCGACCCGTTTGCCAGACCGAGGTGCGCATCTCTAGCGATGGTAGCGTGAGCGTTGAGGTCGGAACTCAAGATCTCGGGACAGGGGTGAGGACATATGTCGCCGCGATCGTCGCGGAAGAGTTTGCTCTGAGCATTGATGCAGTCACTCCACGTATCGGATCTACTCGTTATGGCGCAGCGAACGCCTCCGGGGGAAGCGTTACGACCGCTTGCCTCGCGCCATCGGTGAAGGACGCCGCGTGGAATGCGCGCCGCAGCTTCTTGGCGAAGATCG
>JAPKBY010000443.1 GCA_028823185.1 Planctomycetota bacterium | reverse complement strand
CCTTATCGCTTCGTCGGTGAGTACGCGACCCACGCCTTCTTTGCGCACAATATGTTCCCCAAGGGGATCGATGGTGTCTCTGACGAAGCTGGCAAGCGCTGGACTATGTTGAATGCGCCCAGCTTCCACTGTGATCCTGAGCGAGACGGAACACCTGGCAAGCGCGTGGTCGCGCTCGACCTGAAGAATCGAATCGTCCTCGTCTGCGGTCGCGCGGACTACTGCGGCGTCGTCAAGAAGGGCATGTTCACGGTGATGAACTACATGCTCCCCGAGCTCGGTCATATGTCGATGCACTGCTCGGCGAACGTCGGAGAGCGCGGCGATGGAGCGATCCTCTTCGGACTCTCTGGAACAGGCAAGACGACCCTCTCGGCTGATCCGGATCGTGAGCTGATCGGCGATGATGAGCACGCTTGGACAGATATCGGAGTCAGCAACCTCGAAGATGGCTGCTATGCCAAGCTCATCAACCTCAACAAGGAGGCAGAGCCGGTGATCGCTGCTGCGCTCTCGATGAAGGGGACGATCATCGAGAACGTCCCGAACTTGCCTGGCAAGGCGATGGAGGAGACGGACCCTCAGGACCTCGACCTCTACGACAACTCGATCACAGAGAACACGCGCTTCAGCTATCCGCTCGGCTGCAACCCGAACGTCGCCGCAGGCGCGAAAGGTCCTCATCCGGAGACCATCGTCCTGCTCACGGCAGACGCCTTCGGCGTGCTCCCTCCGGTCAGCGTCCTCTCTTCAAAAGAGGTGATGTATCACTTCATCCAAGGCTTCACTGCGAAGCTCGCTGGTACAGAGGTAGGCATCACTGAGCCCAAGGCGGCCTTCAGCTCCTGCTTTGGAGCGCCCTTCATGAGCCAGAAGCCCAGCGTCTACGCCAGGCTCCTCGCGAAGAAGATGGAAGAGCACGACACGCGCTGCATCTTGCTGAACACGGGCTGGGGCGGCGGTCCGCACGGCGTCGGCTCGCGCATCTCGATTCATGACACCCGCGCCCTCTTGGATGCGGCTCTCAGAGGCGATCTGCACGCTGATGGGATGGAGTATGAGACCCACCCGGTCTTCAACTTGAGGTTCCCGACCTCCTGCCCTGGGGTCGACGCGGGGATCTTGAACCCGCGCGAGAGCTGGGAAGACAAGGACGCCTATGACGCGGCCGCGCTCAAGCTCAGGGACATGTTCCGCAAAAACTTCGACTCTAGGGGCTTCGGCGAGCTCGGCATTGAGCCAGTTATGTAGTCGTTCAGCGCTCTAGCGGTTAACCTGCCGTCATGAGCGAGCACATCGAACACTACAAGGAAGGTTTAGGGCACTTCGGGCAGAGCCGCTTCAAAGAAGCGATCGAGTGCTACAACAAAGCCCTTGAGCATGACCCTGACTGGGTCGATGTCCTTCACGCGCTCGCGATGTCGCAGATGAACTTAGGCGACGCAGACACTGCGATCTCGATCGGTCAACGGATCGTTGAGCTCGACCCAGGTGACGCCTTCGCTCATACCAGTCTCTCGATCTTCTACATGCGGAAGTCGAACACCGCAGAGGCTGCGGGAGATGCCGATGAGGCCAAGCGCCTTATCGATCTAGCAGAGAAGGAAGGCGCGCAGGCGCGCATGATCTCTTGGAAGGAAGAGCTCAAGACGAACCCTGATGCTGCGCCTCCGGAAGCACAGGGTGGCATGAACGTCATGCAGTAGAGGCGTAGCGAACTGGCCTGATGCGGCCAGCGCTCACTCGTCTTCGATGCCGAGGAGCTGTCGGCCTTCTTCGGAGATCAACTGCGGGCCCCACGCCGGTTCCCAGACGATCTCGATCTCGCACTCTTCGATTCCCTCGACGGTCTTCACGCGTCGCTTCATGACATCAGGGATCGTCTTAGCCTCAGGGCAAGACTGTGAGGTGAGCGTCATGGTGATGTTGCAGTTCGTGCCATCAACCTTCACGTCGTAGACGAGCCCTAGGTCGATGATGTTGACCGGGATTTCGGGATCGAAGACTTGGCGAAGCTCAGCGTAGACTTGTTCTGTGAGAGTCATGAGAGGGGGGGCTATTGGGAGAATAGTGAGCGCACATCCTAACCGCTAAGGTGCTCTAGTTCCGAGATCATGCTGGTTAGGATGGGTGAGTGATCCAATATGAAGGCAAGCTCTTCAGGCCGCCCTCAGAGGCGAACAGCCTGATCCTCCAGGCGACCATCGGGTGCAGCTACAACCGCTGCACCTTCTGCGCCATGTATCGGGACAAGCGCTTTCGGGTCCGCCCTCTCCCAGAGCTGATCGCTGAGATCGAGTGGGCTCAGGCT
>JAPKBY010000442.1 GCA_028823185.1 Planctomycetota bacterium | reverse complement strand
AACAATGAGACCGTCGCCTACATGGGCATGCTGCAAGCGCTCTTGCAGTGGCACCTTGAGGACCCGGTCGATGACTATGAGCGCACACGCAACGACGTGGTCTTCTCTTATCAAGGGAATCGCAACCCCTTCGTCGACCACCCGGAGTGGGTCGATTGCCTCTTCAATGATGCCTGCAATCCTTCACACCTCGTCTCCTTCTGCTTTGGTGATGGCTCGGGCGCGAGCTGCCCTTGCAATAACTTCGGCGCCCAAGACGCTGGATGCGCTAACTCCACCGGGGCAGGCGCCGTCCTCTCTGCGAGCGGATCCGTCAGCCTCTCCACAGATGACCTCGCCTTCTCAGTGACAGGCTTGCCCACTGGACCGGGCCTCTACTTTCAGGGCAACAACGCTGTCGGAGGTGGAAACGGCCTCAGCTTCGGCTCTGGACTGCGCTGCGCAGGTGGCTTTGCCATCCGGCTCGAAATCCGCTTCTCCTCAAATGGAAGCTCTGCCACGACGGTCGCCTTAGGCAGCTTGAGCGGTGCGACCGCAGGTCAGACAAAGCGCTATCAGTACTGGTACCGCGACTCCAGCGGATCGCCTTGCTCGAGCACATTCAATCTCACGAACGGCTACGAGCTGACTTGGACTCTATAGCCAGACAGAGGCCTCGAGAGCGAGTATAGAGCCTTATTCAGATAGTCCGGGGTAGACTGTGACCGTGGAGTCGGCTCCCATAGCTCCCTCGAAAAGATGAACGCTCCTCAAAAAATCGCCAGGCGATTGAGTTCCTTCAGCGCGGCGCTCCTGCTCGCGTCAAGCGCTGCCATCGTGAGCGCACAGAGCGATTACGAGACCCTGAAGTGGGTCCCCTCCGATGGGGCCGAGGAGGACTACTTTGGCATCAGGGTCGCGATAAGTGGCGAGACCGCAATCATCGGCGCCTATCGAGACAGTGATCAGACCGATCGAGCTGGCGCGGCATACCTCTATAGCGCGCTAACAGGGTTCGAGCTCATGCAGCTCTATGCCAGCGACTACTCAACTAACGACCGCTTCGGCGCTGGCGTCGCGATCAATGAGAGCTACGCCATCGTCGGGTCCATCTACGACGATGACAACGGCTCGCAATCCGGGAGCGCCTATGTCTTTAACGCCGCGACCGGCGTCGAGCTCAGGAAGCTCCTCCCTCTCGATGGCTCGACAGATGAGAACTTCGGAAGCAGGCTGGCGATCAGCGGCACAACAGTCGTAGGCGGACTGCCCTCCGACGACGACAACGGTCTCCTGTCCGGGTCCGCGTATCTCTTCAATGCCACCACCGGAGTTCAGATCGCCAAACTGCTGCCCTCTGACGGCGGGGCGGTCCAAGACTACTTTGGCATCAGCGTCGCGATCGATGGAGACCTCGTCATCGTCGGCGCATACAGGAACGACGACAACGGCAACGACTCAGGATCTGCCTATCTCTTCGACGCAACGACCGGCGCAGAATTGGCGAAGCTGCTGCCCAATGACGGTGACTCCTACGACTCTTTTGGGTCCGCAGTGGGCATCAGCGGCGACACGGTCATCGTGGGAGCGCGTGGCGACCAACTGAGCGGGACGAGCCTCAACTCCGGCTCCGCATATGTCTTCGATGTCTCCGACCCGCTAGCACCCGTCCAAACTCACAAGCTGTTCCCTGACGATGGATCTCCAGCGACCCTCTTCGGGAACTCTCTCGCTATCAGCGGAGAAATCGCCGTCATCTCGCGGCCCTATGACCCCTTCAACGCGGACGCCGCTGGCTCGGCGTACCTCTACAACACAACGACTGGTGCACAGATCACCAAGCTCGTCGCTAGCGACGGGGCCTACAACGACCGCCTCGGCCTCTCTGTCGCCATCAGCAACAACACCGCTCTGCTCGGGGCGTTCAACGATGATGACAACGGCGATGAATCTGGCTCTGCATACCTCTTCGACTTCTCACCCGGCGTCACCTACTGCTTCGGGACCGCACTCCAATGCCCCTGCGGTAACCCAGGAAGCCCACAAGATGGCTGCGCGAACAGCACCGGGGGCGGCGCTCACCTCAGCGCCTTCGGCACAAATAGCGTCTCCGCTGATCTCCTCACCTTGAACGCAGAGAACCTGCCCACAGGACCGGGCCTCTACTTCCAGGGCGAGAACGCTAACAACGGAGGACAGGGCGCCCACTTCGGTGATGGACTGCGCTGCGCAGGCGGTGGTGTTATCCGTCTTGAGGTCCAGTTCTCCTCGGGTGGGGACTCACATTCGACAGTCTCGATTGTCACCAAGGGAGGTGTCGTAGCAGGACAGACCAAGCGCTACCA
>JAPKBY010000441.1 GCA_028823185.1 Planctomycetota bacterium | reverse complement strand
CCTCGTGCTCCAGGGCGAGACCCAAAGTCAATGTCAGGGAGCCTGCTATGTCGTCGCGACCCTCGTGCTCCAGGGCGAGACCCAAAGTTAATGTCAGGGAGCCTGCTATCTCGTCTCCGAGAGCGACAAGGTCTCGCTCACCGATGGCGGCAGCGGGCACACCTTCCCGTAGGACTTCGGCGACGCCAGCACTGACGCCAGCGGCCTCAAGGAAAGAAACAGACGCAAGTCCCTGATTTTCAGGGGCTTGCGTCTATTTGAAACGAGCTCGCCGGAGCGACTCACTTCGAATTCAAATTCTTTTCCACTCAGGTGTCCAGAAGGAGAGGCCTCACGTCAGTTGGTTAGTGAAGTGAGACATCTCATCACCAGCTCACTCCGCATCTACCCCAAAGCAATCACCCCAACTACCCAAGGACATCAGTCATGAAACTCACCGCAAAAAACATCATCTCAGCCGCCCTCGTCGCCACAACCCTCCTCTCTTCCTCACCGGCTCAAGCTCAAGGCGGCGGAATCACCGAGTACAAGCTCCGAGTCGATTCCACCCTCGTCTTAGGAGAGGCCGCATCCACAGGCAAGCTGCGCGTCCTCAACAACGGACCTGCTAGCGCCGAGGTGCGCTGGTTCGATCCTAAGGTCGGCGCATGGTCTAGTCAGACCTTGGCGGTAGGCCAATCTCTCCTCAGCCAGCGCGGAAGGACGCTCACGATCTCAACTGGAACCCTCGTCTGCCTCGTCGGCGAGGCCGCAGACACCAAAGACAAAGCTGGATATCGCACAACGAAGGGCTACTTCTCCATGCCGCCCGTCCCAGCACCGAAAGAGGTGAAGGAGCAAGCCAAGCAAAAGAGCAAGCCCAAGGCCCAGGCCGACTCCAAAGGAGACGCGAAGAAAAAGAGCGCGCCCAAAGAGAAGCCCAAGGCCGGCCAGAAGAGCGCGAGCAAGCAGAAGCCCAAGCAGAAGCCAGCGCCTGGAGTCGGCGGCACCACCAACGAAAAAGGGAAGCAAGCAAGGGAGGCAAAGAGAACAGCTTCGAAGAAATGAAACCGAGCCTGTGGCTTCGTCCTTCTCTTCGAGGAGGGCGGACAAGATCTAAAACTCTTGAGGTCGTCTCCCTGCTAGGGAGGCGGCCTCTTTGTTCAATGTCCATCAACGGACTCTTCTCAACTCCGGAGCTCAACCGTGAACTGCGCTTCTCGGAGGCGTGCAGGTCGGAGAGCGGCTGATCGCAATTGGATCAGCCAGCGACTCGCGCCGACCAAGAGAGCAGAATGGTGACCCCGAGGGGATTCGAACCCCTGTCGCCAGGATGAAAACCTGGTGTCCTAGGCCTAACTAGACGACGGGGCCACAGTGTTCTGTGGCATGTCTGCTCTCAACATCGTGTGACCACCCCGAAGGGCTCTTTACTCGATGGCGCGACAAGTTACGGAGGTCAGAGGGGCGTGTCAACAACTCACCCAGCAGGTCTTCATTCGATCGCATCGAATCCCTCAAGCGCGAAGCCAGCCTCCCGCCTTGAGGAGAGCCAGCACGTGTCGATATTCCCTTTCAAGCGCGTCCACAAGGTCGGCAGATGTGGTGGGAGTCCCGGGCAGAACGGACCAGGTATAGGTCTCGATTTCTAAATGCAACTCAGGCCACGTCCACTGCTCTGCCTTGGAAAAAAGCGCCTTTACGACACTGTCAGCGTGGGAACTGGTCGTGCCGAGGCCTTCGAATTGGTCCATATCTACTGGAACGTGGAAGTGACAGCGCCACTCCTCCTTGCTCAACCAGGCATCCTCCGAGAGCGCCGCAGGGAGGTCTGAGAGGTCTGAGGCGCGACAGTCTGGATCCTCAGTGACCACCTGATGCAAGAAACGAGGCTCATCCAAAGCCAAGAGGGCCGCCACTCCCTCAGGGTTGGCCCCAGGTGACTCCAAGCGCAGAGCGCTTGAGAACTGAAGTTTCCCTAAACCCGCCGCCAAACAGGCGCCCACAGCAGCTTCGACATCCTCAAATTCTACGGCTGAATGGCAGCAATCAAGACAGAGCCCCAGGTGGCTCGAAGCCAGCTCCGTCACCAAGGCTGCGGCTGCAAAAGTATCTGATGCGCTCGAGCAAGGCTCAGCTTCAATCGAGAGCGCTATGGGAGGACCATCAAGCGCTTCGATCGCTTCGAGGACCTCTCGATATTGGCCAATAGCTCGCAGCCTCTCCCCGTCCTCCCATGGACCATAGCGGCCGCCATGCGTCGAGATTGAGATGTGCGAGCGAGGCTCAACCTGTCCGGTGAGAAGTTGTGCGAGTCGAGCGACATCTAGCGTGTAGCGGGCTCTG
>JAPKBY010000026.1 GCA_028823185.1 Planctomycetota bacterium | reverse complement strand
CAATGAAGAGCTTCGGCATCATCGTCGCCATAGATGAAGAGGGCGGGATCGGGAAAGACGGCGCGCTGCCTTGGAGCCTCAGCGCAGACCTCGCGCACTTCAAGGAGCTCACGGTGGGAGAGGGTCGCAACGCCGTCATCATGGGCCGTAAGACTTGGGACTCCATCCCTCCTGAGCAGCGCCCCCTAAGAGGCCGACGAAACATCGTCCTCACGCGCCAATCAGACCTCGAACTCGGGGCAGACGTCATCATCTCGAATGACCTCGGCTCCGCGCTCATAGCGAGCGCCGACTGCGATGACTCTTTTGTGATCGGCGGAGGCGAGCTCTACAAGGAAGCTCTTGAGCATCCGGGCTGTGACACCTGCCACCTCACAGCCATCCACAGTCGCTTTGACTGCGACACCTTCTTCCACCCAGACGAGAAGGAGTGGAGCCTAGAGTCAGAGAGCACGAGAGAGGAAGAGCGAGACATCGCCTTCTCTTTCTGTGTCTACAAGCGCGATCGTTGAGGCAGAGCTCTCAATCGAGGAGCGGGATGTCCACGCCGCGCTCTCGAGCGCAGTCCTCGGCGACTGAGTAGCCAGCGTCAGCGTGCCGCAAGATCCCCATGCCGGGATCGTTGGTGAGGACGCGCTCAAGCGCAGCCCCTGCCTCCTCTGTGCCGTCAGCGACAGTCACCTGCCCCGCGTGGAGCGAGTAGCCGATCCCGACGCCGCCGCCGTGGTGGAAGGAGACCCAACTCGCCCCAGAGGCGACATTGAGCATGGCGTTGAGCAGCGGCCAATCGGCCACTGCATCCGTCCCGTCCAACATGTTCTCAGTCTCTCGGTTCGGCGAGGCGACTGATCCACAGTCGAGGTGGTCACGCCCGATAACGAGCGGCGCAGTGATCCGGCCGTCTCGGACGGCCTCATTGAACGCGCGACCAGCCTTGGCGCGCTCGCCATAGCCGAGCCAACAGATGCGAGCCGGGAGCCCCTGGAACTGAACTCGCTCGGCAGCCAAGCGGATCCAACGACAGAGCGCCTCATCCTGAGGGAAGAGCTCCAAGATGATCTGATCTGTGACTGCGATGTCAGCCGGGTCACCAGAGAGCGCAGCCCAACGAAAGGGACCTTTCCCCTCGCAAAAGAGCGGGCGGACATACTTCGGGACAAAGCCCTCGAAGTCGAAAGCGTTCAGAAGTCCCGCCTGCTTTGCGTGACCGCGCAGATTGTTTCCGTAGTCAAAGGTGTCAGCGCCCAGCGCCTGGAGCTCGATCATCTGCTCACAGTGACGAACCATCGTGCGGAAGGACTCCTCTTGATACTTGTCCGGATTCGTCTCACGCAGCTCGAGCGCCTCTGCGAGGCTCATTCCATCTGGGACGTATCCAGCGAGCGGATCGTGAGCGCTCGTTTGATCGGTCAGAATGTCCGGCGTGATGCCGCGCTCGATAAGACGAGCGAGCAGCTCTGTCGCGTTGGCTTCGACAGCGATGGACTTCGCCACGCCTGCGGCCTGCCACTCGAGCGCTTGATCAATGCCTGCATCTAGATCGCTCGCAGCCTCATCGAGATAGCGAGTGTCTAGGCGCTTCTGAATCCGAGCGGGGTCAACCTCAGCGCAGAGACAGGTCCCCTCGTTCATGGTCGCGGCCAAGGGTTGAGCTCCGCCCATCCCGCCGAGCCCAGCTGTCACGACCAATCTATTCTTCAAGGTCCCACCGAAGTGACGCTCCGCCGATGCCGAGAAGGTCTCGTAGGTGCCCTGCAAGATCCCTTGCGTACCGATGTAGATCCACGAGCCAGCGGTCATCTGCCCGTACATCATCTTCCCCTCTGCCTCGAGGTGACGGAAGTGCTCCCAATTGGCCCACTCCCCCACGAGGTTGGAGTTAGCGATGAGCACTCTAGAGGCGCCGACGTGTGTCTTCATCACACCGACAGGTTTGCCGGATTGAATGAGCAAGGTCTCATCAGCCTCCAATCGCTGAAGCGTCGCGATGATCGCCTGAAAGCTGGGCCAATCACGCGCCGCCTTTCCGCTGCCGCCATAGACGATGAGGTTCTCCGGATCCTCAGCGACCTCCGGGTCGAGGTTGTTCATGAGCATCCGCATCGCGGCCTCTGCCGCCCAGGTCTTGCAGGTGCGCTCGGTTCCGCGAGGTGCGCGCTGTGCGCCAGTCGGAATGTTCGAGAAGTCAGCCATGAGAGTTCGGGTTCAGCTAGCCAAAGTGTGAGTCACAGAACTGATCGATCTCAGTCGGCTCCCAGCCGCGCTGAGCGAGATCTCTGCGTAGAGAGTGCACATCGACGGGGGGTATAGTTTGAAGCGGGTGCGCCTCATTGCTCGAAGCATCGACGACCTTGAATTCAAAGTCGTTCTCGACGCCCTTGCTCACGTCGTAGCGAAGCACCTTGTCCACCTCATTGGTCCCCTTCTTGAACATGACGACCGTTGACTCTGCGTCGTAGAGCTTCTCAGGAGCGCAATACTCTGACGCGCAGATGATGACCTCATCGCCAGGCTGACAGAGGCGCGCGGCCGCGCCGTTTAATACGCAGCAGCGAGAGCCCTCCTCTCCGTGAATCACATAGGTCTTGAGCCTAGAACCATTGGACTTATTCCAGACGTCAACAAACTCAAGCGGATGAATACCCGCGAGGCGACAGTGGGCAGGATCGAGGGTGATCGAGCCGTGGTAATCAACGTCAGCGCCGGTGACGTGCAGGCCATGTAGCTTGGCGCGGAAGACTTGAATCATGTGCGTAAAGGTGTTTCTCCGATTGCTCTATCGAGCCATCAGTTTAACCCGAGACGCCAGAGGCGACCAACCCAGTGGCAGACCGGCTTCATGACTGGAGTCGGCCGGCTCTCCCTTCCACGGCCGCTAGGGCGCTGCCATCCCTGACCACCTTGACGGCTGCCACGATGTCTGTGTGTGCATAGCGGTCCCTGAAGAGCGGAGGAACGGTCTCTCTCAGGTGATCATGAAGAGCCTGCGCGCCTCTCCCAGCGGTGAGCTCGGGGTGGAACTCCCGAGCCTGACCAGCGCATAAGAGCTCAATCGCGATCACCTGCTCCGTGTTTTCCAGGATCGTCCGAGCCTTCCGGGCGGCCGTCACCCCCATGGACACGTGATCCTCTTGGTTCGCGCTAGTCGGCACCGTATCCACCGAGGCTGGGTGCGCGTGAATCTTGTTCTCGCTCGCGAGCGCTGCTGCAGCGACCTGAGCGATCATGTAGCCAGAGTGAAGCCCGGGCTTCGGCGCGAGGAATGCGGGCAAGTCCGAGAGGTCGGGGTTGACCAGCTGCTCGATTCGGCGCTCGCTCACATTGGCTAATGTCGCCAGCGAGATCCCGAGGTAGTCCATGGCCATCGAGATCTGCTGACCATGAAACATGCCAGCAGAGACGACCTCGTCTGTCTCGGGGAAGAGGATGGGGTTGTCGGTCACGCCGTTGACCTCTCGCTCGAGGATCTCAACGACATGTGCGATCGCGTTCTTGACCGCCCCGTGAATTTGAGGAACGCAACGCAAGGAGTAAGGGTCTTGGACGCGATCACAGTCAGCGTGACTCTTGAGAACCTCAGAGCTCTTTAAGCAGGCGCGGACATTCGCTGAGGTGCGCTCATGCCCTGGGTCGCCCTTGAGGTCGACGAGGCGCTGATCAAAGGGCTTCACGCTGCCAAAGAGCGCTTCGATCGAGAGCGAGCACGTCGCGTCTGCGAGCTTGGAGAGCGCGAGCGCGCGATCACACACGAGCACCCCGACAGCCTTCATGATCTCTGTGCCGTTAATCAGGGCGAGGCCCTCTTTCGCATGGAGGACGAGGGGCTCCTCTCCGAGCTTCTTCAGGGCTGCCTTAGCTGTCATCGAGCGACCACCTAGCTGAGCACGACCGTGCCCCATGTAAGCGGCTGCCATGTGACTCAGCGGAGCCAAGTCCCCGCTGGCGCCGACCGACCCCTGACGAGGAACTTCAGGGATAAACCCTGCGTTGAAGAGACGCACCAGCTTGTCGATGGTGACGAGACGCACTCCGGAGTGTCCCCGCAACAGTCCGTTGAGACGCAAGACTTGAGCGATGCGCACCTCTTCGGCCGGCATCGGCTCTCCGACACCACAACAGTGCGAGAGCACTAGGTTCTCCTGCAGCTCAACTAAGTCCTCGGTCGGAATCGCGACGCTCTTTAATTTCCCGAAGCCAGTCGTCACTCCATAGACAACCTCTTCTCCTTCAACGAAGTGGTCGACGAGCGCGCGGGCCTCCTTCACGCGAGCGCGAGCGCCAGCCGCGACCTTGAGGTGAAGCTCTCCACCTCGTGCCAGCGGAGCTAAGCGCTTAATCGAGAGCGAGGAGCCATCAAGGCGCAGATGCTGAGTCTTGATGGCGACGCTCGGCGTCTTCTTCGTCTTCTTCTTCGCGCGGCGAGTCGTCTTCCGGCGGGTGCTCTTCGGCTTGACCATAGGCTGAGGATTCTACGGGAGCCCGCCCCCCTGAACGAACCCCTGTCTAGCGTCTTGCTGGGTTGACGAGGGCAGAGACGCCGGTGAGCGCCGCCTCTGGCAGCGCGATGAGGAGCGCGGTCTCATCCTTCAAGTCCACCTCCACGTCCCTCAAGAGCACCTGAGAGTTCCAGCGCACGTCGACTTTCCAGCGACCCCTAGCCAGCTCCTCGACGCGCAGCTCTCGTTCCTTAGGCAAGGACAGATGTAGCCGCGGTGAGCCATCCACGGTCACCTCAACGGGCAGCGCGAGCGCTCGACCGGCCATTTGGAACTCCAAGACGCACACATCGGGCGCGCGCGCGGAGAGAGAGAGCTCTACCTCACGGTCACCGCGACGCACCACTTTCCCGGCCCAGAGCTCTCCGTCAGGCCCTTCAGCGGTCAGATATCGAGTCGGTGTGAACTCTTCGTTTGCTGAGAGCTCGAAGCGGCCGCTCGCGTCTGTCCAAACGGACTGAACGCTGGTCGGCAAATATGGAAAGACCCCGACCTCCAAGAAGCCTTGGGGTTGACCGAATGTTGCCAGGGTCGCTTGGACCTGATCTGGCGCTTCCAGCTTCACCAAGGCACGCGCGACGGGATCCCCATCAGAGAGCACGCGCCCCTTCAGCGTCGCTGCCGGCTCCAGGTGAAGGATCTTGGTCGTGAGCTCTCCCGCGACCAGATTGACCGCTGAGACTCGCGGCTTAGCTCGCGCGCCTGCATGAAAGAGATAGAGCTGTAAATTTCCATTCGGCAGCCCCTCTACGATCGTCCTTCCGCCGGGGTGAACGCTTACAGGGTTGACCTTGTGCCAAGGGAAATCACGGCTCACTCGCGCCCCCGGAGCAGGCAATAGAAACACCTGAGCTGCCTCATTCGTGCCGATCGCCTCTGCGACACGCAGCTCAAGCCTAGCGCTTCGACGCATAGTATAGCTCAGCTTCTCTCCCGTGATCATCGCGCCCGCTTTGACGTTGTAGCGCTCTCTCCACGCGACGTAGCCGTCCTTCTCAATAAAGAGCAGCACCTGTCCAGAGGTCATGCGCGGGTAGTAAAAGGCACCCTTCAGATCAGTGAAAGCGACCTGCCCATCCATCGAGACCTTCGCCTCTGCGATCGGATCACCTGCCGCATCTTGCACGCGTCCGTGAACGACGGCTGGCCTCCCGAAGCCGATATTTAAGACGCTGCGTCGATCATTTCGCAGGAGCACCTCGCGCTCAGCTCCAGAGATCAACGCTCCTGTGATCTTCGCGATGGAGAGCCCCGGATAGAGGTCGTTAGCCCCGAATCCACCGCCAGCGTCGCACTTGAGGACTCGCCCCGTGTTCGCACCCGAAGTGAAGCGCACCTCACCAGAGACCCCTTTGCCATTCATGCCATAGAGGTGCCCTTCCAGTCGGGCTCGCGCGCCAGACCCTAGAGCTCCCACGCCTTCGCTGGCGAGCTGATTAGCCGCCTCAACTAAGGTCAGCTTGAGCTGGAGCGGATAGAGAATCTCTGTCTGTTCCACGATCTCTGGCGCGCGCAACACCTCTGCATTTCTCACGTGTGCCAAGCGGTCTAGCACAGGAATCTCAGCCCCTGCGCTCGCCCTAGGTCCTGGGATCAAAGTAATAGGCGCTGGCTCAGCGTCGCTGATGAGCTTCACGAGGGCTCCAGCGCCGACTGCGAGCCCAACGGTGAGAAAGATCAAGGTGCGTCGATTAGAAAGCATGTTCTTGGGGCAGCAGACGTCCCAACAAGGAGTTTAGTCCCCATCAGGGCGCGCGGAATCGCAAAGCTGTACCGAGACCATAGAGCGGACCCGTGCTCAGGTCACCCGCTTGCCACAGGTCTACTCGACCAAGAGAATGCATCTATGCCCGCCCCCAAGAGCCCCCTGATCCTCTGCATCCTCCTCGCTAGCTGTGGAAACAGCATTTCAGAGCCTGAGAGAGAGGTTTCAACGAATCTAGAGCCCCAAAGGCACAGCCCAAGGACTCCCGCCCTCAAGGTGAGACTCGAGCTCCCCTGCCAGGGAAAGCCCGATGGCGTACTCCTTCTAGATCCAGCCCTCGGCGTGGGCCCGCTCGTCGCGGTCACTCATGACCCTGGAGAGCTTCTGCTCTGGGAAGAGATCCCACAGGGGTGGTCCCTGGCTCCAAAACCCCGACGAATCAGCATCCCCGACTGGTGTCTGGGACCTGTGCTCTTGCGCGGAGGCGTCGTCCCTTCGATCGCGCTAGCGGACCGCAGCGAACCTGGGCTCCTTATCATCGACCCGCGCAGCGGGGAGCGCATCGCCAGAGTCAACCTAAAGCACGCCCCGCGGGCCCTCACAGCTGGCGACCCTGACGGCGACAAGGCTTGGGAGCTCGCCTGTGCTGACGCGAACGGAGCGCTGCTCTTCTGGAGGCCAGGAGAGCTCGTAGAGACCATCGAGGGCGCGGCCGAGGACGGCGTCCTCCCGACATGCGTGCTCGTCGTCGAAGGCTCCAGTGCTGTCGTAGTGGGCTATCAATCCACGCGCAGCTTGCGACTCTTCCGTCGACTGAGCCCTGACGCACCCTTCGCACCAGCAGAATCTATCTCCTTAGGAGAGATCCCACGCTCTCTCGTAGAGATTGAGGTCGATGGCGACGCAGGCTCAGAGCTCGCGGTCGCGATGGGCGACAACACAGTCCGCCTCCTCGGCGTAAACATGATCGGTGATGCGCGCTCTTGGTTCTCCGAGGAAGCAGATGAGATGACGGTCCGCGTAGGTCGTCTCCCGATCGACATTGAGGCGATTGACTTCGATGGTGACGGGCAAGAAGAGCTCTTCACCACAGGAGCCGGCGACTCTTACACCATCCTCAGCGCCGGCAATGAAGGAGAGCGCGGCGTGCGCTTTGATGAGTATGCAGGTCAGCTCCCTTGGGACGGATCCGCCGCAGACATCAACGGAGACGGACGGCCTGAGATCGCGATCGCGAACCAAGCCGCGCGTCGAGTCAGCCTCATCTTCTCCGCTCCTCCTTTTGGACTCAGACAAGCCCGACGAATCGCAGCCGGGCCGATGCCACACTCTCTCGCCCTCGGAGATTTAGACGGAGATGGCCTGCCAGAGGCCGTCGCGCTCCACTCACTAGACGATCACTACGCGGTCTTGAAGAACATCGCGGGAAACCTCGAGCTCGAAACGCGAGCTCCGGCAGGCCTCGGTTCGCGCCTCATCCGCCTAGGGGACTTCGAGGGCGATGGAGACCTCGACGCCGCTTGGATCTCACGTGGGCCCAATGGAAGCCTCCTCCGGCTCGCAGCAGGAGACGGGACCGGCCTCTTAACTCCGATCCCTGCAGAGAGCGCGATGACGATTGGTGAAGACGTCACGGACCTCCTCTTCATTGACATCGAGAGCGATGGGAAGAAAGAGGCCCTCGTCGCAGACCCTGCGATCGGCGGGATCACTTGGATGACGCCTGCCGAAGGAGCTCAGGCGACGATCTCTTCGCTGCAACTCGACCCTGCCCCCCATCACCTCGCGCTGCTCTCATTACCTGAGGGGCCACTCATCGCTTGCGCTGGCGAAGGCGCAGTCCATCTAGTTCGCTCAACCGGCACCTCGCTAGAGCACGTGACGACGATCACCACAGACCTCGTCGCCATCGACGTCTCAGGCGCTGACTTCGACGGTGACGGCGTGGATGACCTCGCTCTCCTCGGCGGCATCGGCCGAGCAGATGGACGTGGCGATCTCGTCCTCTTCACGAGAGACCGCACGGGGAATTGGAATGAGGTCGTACGCTCTGGTGGAGGGCAACGCATGCACCGCCTCGCGGCCGGAGACCTGAACGGAGACGGTCGCAGCGACCTCGTCGCGACAGCCCAAAACTCCCACCACCTCGTTCTCTGGCTCTGCCTCTCCAGAGAAGAGGGAGGCCTCGTACGCTGCGCCGATCTAGGCGTCGGCACAGGGCCACTCGACGTCACCCTCGCTGACATCGACGGAGATGGAGAGCTCGACATCGCTGTGGCCAACGGCTTCAGCAACGACATCTCAACAATCACGCGCTGAGGGCTCAGTCAGCTCGGCTTGAGCGGACCTCCCAGTCGCCCCTCGGCTCCGTTGCGAGCTCCCAGGTGACGCGAGAGAGCGAATAGAGGTGAGACATCCTCTCCACGCCTTGCTTCTCATAGAGCTCGTCTCCCCTCTCATCCCTGCGCAGCCCAGCCTTCTCCAAGAGATGTCGGGAAGCCCCATTCTCCGCAAAGAGCTCAGCTTCGACGAGCAGCACATCGAGCGCCTCAAAGGCCAACTGAACGACGAGGCGCACGGCCTCACTGCACAGCCCGCGCCCTTGATATGGAACACCAACGAGATAACCGAGCCCAGCGACTGGGTCAGCCTTGTGATGTCTCAGGGAGATGCTGCCTGCCCAATCCCCAGAGCTAATCTCGATGATCGCGAAGGTGTAGCTCAAGAGCTCTTCACCCTCTAGGGGCCACTCTGAATAGTGCTCCTCCACCTCTTCGACATTCTCTGGGCCATCCCACTCGGTCCAGTCCGTGATCGCTGAGACTCCGTGCACCAAGTCATAACAAGCTCGTGCGTCGAGCTTCGAGATCGGGCGCAGATAGACGCGCTCCCCCTTCACCTCTGCGTGCTCGAGGCTCACTCGCCCGAAACCGCTCATCCTTCGCTGCTGAGCCCCTTCAAGATCTCAGCGAGGGCGACGCCCAAGCGAATCGAGCCACCGCAAGGGTTAGCGCCTGCGCTCTGGGTGCGCGTCACCAAGTAGCCATAGTCTCTTCGATAGTGCTCGACGCTCGAACGCATGACGCTCGCGAAGAGCGCGCGTAGCTCCTCGTCAGAGTGTCCGAGGTCTTCCCCGTAGAGGGTCGCGATCCCAAGGAGCAAGTTAGAGGGGATCCCCGGCAGATCTCCGATCTCAAGGTTCGTCTTAGGGTCGTAGTGGAAGATCGTCACATCGCCCCAAGCCCCGGTCTCATACTGCTCACCTTTGAAGTGTGAGCGCACAGCTGCGCGCAAGCGCTGCTGGACGAGGGGTCGCTCGCGCTCATCCAAAGCCACGATGCGCTTGAGGATCATCCAGCATCTGACCTGATCAGCCGCGATGAAGCCGCCTAGGCGCAAGCTGTCCTCCCAGAGCGGGGCGAAGAAGCGCCAGCCGTCGAGAGCGAAGCTCTGGAACGCGCGCTCCTCTGGAGCTGCCTCCCACATCTTGACAGCGTGATGTCCGTAGTGCCCATAGCGGTCATCCCAGCCAGGGTCGATGCGTTGCCACGTCCCAGGCCAAGAGTGAGTGAACTCCATCGTCGCGAGCGCATCGCGCGCGAGAGAGAGATAAGCCTCATCTCCTATCAGCTCCCCATAGCGCACAAGCTCTGCGGGGAGGCCGAGCCTCCTGAGCGGGATGTAGTTCAGCATCGGGACGCCGTCGGAGCCCGAATAGCCAGCGGCGACGTTTCCATCAGGGAGCGTCCCTCGCTCACGGACGAGCTCAGCGATCGCGATGGCCCGCTCGCCAGCCTTTGCCGCGAAGGGCTCACGACCGGCCTCCATGATGTCTACCAAGAGCTGCATGATCCCGGCCATCTCGACAGAGGGCTGAACAAAGGGCTCATCTTCGACCGGGAGCCATGTGCGTGGGAGCCCCGATTCATCATCAAAGCAGAGCTCCAGCCAGTCGCTGAGGTAAGCGTCGTAGAGCTCACGCCAGTCTTCGCGCTCCTCCACCATGAGCGCCTCACCCATGAGACTGAAGAGCGGATGCGCGCGCCCGCGCTGCGTCTGGAGCTGCTCACCTGTGATCACATCCCAGCGATTGCATGCGAATCCGGTGTCGCGCGGGCCCTCGCGATCGAGGCCGTGCTCTGCCCACAGCGAGATGACCTGCTCCAAGAGCGCGACGACCTCGGCGCGCAGCTCCAGCGCGGTCGGCGCAGGGAGCGGCACGTCGGCGCGCACAGATTCAAAATAAGCTGTCGCCTCACTTGCTGCCGCGAGCTTCACGCTGAGTCGTGGGCGTACACCATCCTGAAATGCCTCCAGCTCGGAGAGCGGGCCGATGCTGAGGGTCAACTCTTCTCCGACCGTGACGACGAAGCGTTCGATGTGCTCGCGACCTGCTCCATCTGCGATGACGAGCCGGCCTGAACCCGAGACCCGCGCAGTGATGACGATACCGCCGGCCATCGGCCCGTAGGCGGCGAGCGGCTGCTCAGCTGAGGATCCCTTCCCCACCCAGAGCCAGTGCTCATCTGTTCCATCAGGCATCTCACGCAGAACCAGCTGCTCCGCGCCCCCAGTCGTTCGCCACCAAGGAACCTCAACCCGCCCAGCCTCTGAGGCGACGGGGAGCTCCTCGCTGAAGCTCGGGTTGTCCATCAACTGCATGATGAAGACATCCTCACGTGCCGCAGCTTCGGGAGCGAAGGCTCCCAAGGCGGTCATGAGGCTTGTTGTGATGATGGTCCGTGCGCGCATGTAGCTAGGGCGTTATTCTCTTTCGCCAAATCGTCTGAGGGGATGCTCCCATATGATCATTCTGTCAGTTCGAGAGGGCTGTCGGAACCCTGTCGACCCACAAGCCAATATTCAGCATGAATCAGCACACCATCGTCGAACTCCTCGGAGACGGAATCTCCCCTGAGCTCTCAGAGAGCGTTCACTCGATCTCTGACGCTCTAGGTGGAGCGCTCTGCTTTGAGCCCATCGACCTCTCACGAGAGAACAGAGAGGCCAAAGGGGACAGCCTCTACGGGCATGCAGTCGAGCAGATGACCCGTCATAAGGTCGCGTTCAAGTATCCAACAGCGACGACTGGAGAGTCTCCCAACAAGATCCTCCGCGAACGCTGCCAGTTCTCTGTGATCCATCGTCCGGTCTGCTCGATCCCCGGCATTGAGACCAACTTCACCCAGTCCCTAGACATCGACGTCGTCCGCGTCGCCACTGGCGGCACCTATGATGACGCCGGCCAGCGCCTCGGCCCTGACACCGCCGTCAGCCTGCGTGTCATCAGCCGTCACCCCTGCCGTCACGCCTCGCGCTTCGCCTTCAAGCTCGCGATGCAACGCAAGACCGGCGTCGTCTCGACGAGCAAGTGGACCATCCAGAAGGTCACGGACGGCTTCTTCGAAGAGATCTG
>JAPKBY010000440.1 GCA_028823185.1 Planctomycetota bacterium | reverse complement strand
TTCGCTGGCGAGGGCTGGATCGAGGACTTCGACGAGGCCGCAGCCCTCGCTAAGAAGGAAGGCAAAGACCTCCTCGTCGATTTCACTGGCAGCGACTGGTGAAGCTTCTGTGTACGCCTCCGTGAAGAGGTGTGGGAAGCAGAAGGGTTTGCAGAGGCCGCTGGTAAGAACCTTGTCTTCGTCTCCTTGGACTTTCCAAGGGACCAAAAGATCAAGGATCTGGTGCCTAACCCAGAACGAAACGAAGAGCTGAAGGATAAGTACGGGGTCCGCGGATTCCCCACTGTCCTCGTCATGACCCCGGACGGGCAGGTCTTCGGTAAGACCGGCTACCGACCCGGTGGCGCTGAGCCCTACATCGAGCACCTCGATGAGATGCTCAAGACTGGCAAGAAAGATCTCGCTGATGTTGAGAAGCTCACCAAGGCGCTGGATGGCGCCGAAGGAGAAGCTCGCGACACAGCCCTCGACGCGATCATCGCCAAGCTAATCACGATGGACGGCGAGTCGCCCTTCATCGGTGCGCTCGCTGATGTCGTCGCCGAGGTCTATCCGACCGCAAAGGGAGATCGCCGCAAAGCATGCGTCGAAGCTCTCGTCGCAGCTGGTCGCGTAGATGCTGATGTGCTTGAAGCCGCCAAAGCTATTGACCCTGATGGCGCGAACGGCCTCTGGGCTAAGGCTGTCGGTTCAATCGCCAGCAGCGTCAACTCTGACGAGCAGCTCGAGGCGGCGATGGTGGCTATCGAAGACCTCTTCGCGAACGTCAAGTCCGTCGCCAAAGATCCGGGCAGCACCCTCTGTGCCAACATGGCCTTCTGGAGCTTCCGCATCAAAGAGGACGAAGCGGCAGCTACCATGTGGGCCGAGCGAGGCCTCGCGATGGTCAAGGACAGCGAAGACCCCGAGGATGACCGCTTGCGCTCATTCTTCGAGGACATGCTCGAAGAGTAAGGCCTCACCAGACCTGACAATTACGGCGCGGGGCCGGGGTTTCGCCCCTGGCTCCGCGCCTTCTTCTTGGATCGCGCCCCCCTGAAGCACAGGATCTCCCTATGACCGTGACAGCCACTCACTCACTCGGGGCGCTCATTCTGAGAGACCGAGAGTTCGACGTACCTCTAGACCATGCTGACCCGACAGGCGAGACGATCACCGTCTTCGCGCGCGAGGTCGTCCTCGCCTCCAAAGACCGGGAGGAGCTCCCATGGCTCGTCTTCCTGCAAGGCGGCCCGGGCTTCCCTTCTCCGCGCCCCAATGACGCGTCTGGCTGGCTCGGCTGGGCCTGCCAACAGTTCAGGGTCCTGCTCCTCGACCAGCGCGGGACCGGCCGCAGCGCGCCTCTTCACGCAGAGTCCGTTACAGCGCGCGGTGACGCACATGCCCAGGCCGACTTCCTCGCTCTCTTTCGCGCCGACTCCATCGTCGAAGACTGTGAGTTCATCAGACATGAGCTCGCGGACGGTAGGCCATGGACGCTCCTCGGTCAGAGCTTCGGCGGCTTCTGCTCCGTTCGCTACCTCTCCGCGCACCCCGAAGGTCTCAGCGCCGCGCTCATCACCGGCGGACTCCCTGCGCTAGAAGCTCACCCCGACGAGATCTATCGCCGCACTTATCCGATCTGCGCCGACAAGAACCGCGGCTGGCATGAGCGCTACCCCGTGGATGAAGTGCGCGCGCGCGCCATCATCAACGCGCTCGACGATCAGGACATCCGACTCTGCTCGGGCGACAGGCTCACCCCTCGACGCTTCCAGCAGCTCGGAATGCACCTCGGCATGAGCGACGGACGCGAAGCCATTCACTATCTCATCGAGTCCGCTTTCCCAGCCGGAGCTAGCGACCCGGTCTTTCACACCGGCTTCCTGCGGGCCTTTGAGAACTCGCTCTCCTTCGACACGAACCCGATCTTCACCCTCCTGCACGAGGCCTGCTATACGCAGGGATTCGCCTCAAACTGGTCTGCAGAGCGTCTCCGGCCCGAATTCCCTGAGTTCAGCCTCGACCCGCAGAAGCCCGTCTTCCTCACTGGGGAGATGATGTGGAGAGGAGCCTTCGACGAGATCAGCGCGCTCACGCCCTTGAAAGAAGCCGCTGAGCTCCTGGCCGCCAAAGAGGATTGGCCCTCGCTCTACGACCCCGACGCTCTCAGAGAGAACACCGTCCCTGTCGCTGCAGCCGTCTACGAGAACGACATGTATGTCGAGCGCGAGTACTCCCTAGAGACAGCCGCAGCTATCCGCGGCGCGCGCGTTTGGAGGACCGCTGACTTCGAACACAACGGTCTGCGCGCCGACGGCCCCAACATCCTCACGCGCCTCTTGGGCATGACGCGCGCCT
>JAPKBY010000439.1 GCA_028823185.1 Planctomycetota bacterium | reverse complement strand
CAGGGCGAAGGATCGTGGACGCTGGCCTCGCACCTGCGATCGCGACGGACTTCAACCCTGGCAGCTGTTATGTGCAGAGCCTCCCAGAGGCGATGTCTTGGGCGGCGCTCCGGTATGGTTTTAGCGCTGCAGAGTGCCTCGTCGGGGCGACCAAAAACGCTGCTTGTTCGCTGAGAAGAGGGGAGACTCACGGGACCTTAGAGGTCGGTAAGCAGGCGGACCTCGTGCTGACAGATCTTCCGAACCTTGAGCACCTCACCTATGAGTTAGGCCGCTCTCCGGTGCGTATCGTGATCAAGCGCGGCGCGGTGGTTTACGAGCGAGGGGGGGAGCGGTGATCTCACTGTCCTTCCTGATCGCAGGCCCGCTCTTTATCGCGGCCTCGCAGAGCCCTCAAGAGCAACTCTCGAGCTCGCTCCGTCGTGAACGCATCGAGCAAATTCGCGCCGGATATTTGAATGCCTCGGAGGAGAGAAGAGCCGCAGCCTTAGAGCTCTTCAGCGGTTTGCGGAGCGCGGCTAATCCCACCGGCGGTAGCTTGGGTTTCAAAGAGCTCGATGCGCTCGTTGAAGTGCTTGACCCTACAGTCACTGAGATCTTGACCGTTGCCCATGGCTTAGCTCGTGCGATCGATCTGCGGGTCACGCCAGGTGCTTTTGAATCAAGAGTTGAGGGCATGGGGGAAGCCATGACAGTGCATCTCACACGAAGGAGCGCCGCTCTCCCCGAAGGCGATTCGGTCGTCAGCCTCTATTGGGTCGCACCCGATGGAAGAGAGAGCAGGGCACGCAGTGAGATGATCCCTGCTGGTGCCTTTGCAGCGGGCTCCTTTGAGATGTTCATTCGACCACCAGCTAGTGAGCCCGGGAGCTGGGAGCTTGTCTGCGATGTGGGCCTCGGGGAGGACGTTGGGCGGAGCCGCTCAGTGGGCGTCGAGTGCTTGAATGAGCTCAGCGCGCGGCGTGAAGCTCTCAAGAACTTACCTCGTCAAGAGCTCTCCGGATGGACGCCGCTCAAGGCGCTAGAGGCTCTCTGCGTCAGAGGGATTCGTCATCCTGTGCTCGGCGCGAGCGAGCTCTTAGAGCTCGCTGAACGAGGAAGCTCTGGCGCGCTCACTGCAGTACGGCTTGAGAGCGGGTTGGAATTTCATCTCGCTGATAACCCTCAGGCTAAGGGCAGCTTGGTCATCGCCGGAGGGAGCACCTATAGCCCGATCGAGTTAGCTGCAGGGGTCTGCGGAGAGGCTTGGGAGCGCTTCGCTGAGTCAGAGCAGCTGCGCGTGATCTTCATTGATCTGCCGCTCATGGCGAAAGGCGGCAGGCCCTCCATGGCCATGAGGCTGAGGGAGATTCATGACGAACGCCCTGATGAAGCGCTACACCTCGTGGCCTTTGGCGACGCAGCAGGGTTCATTCCTTCGATGAGAGCACGTCACCCTGAGATCCCGTTAGAGAGCGTCACGCTCGTCTCTGACAGCATTCGCCGTAGCGGTCGAGACTCAAGGCTTGATGTCAGAGCGATGATGGTTGAGTGCTCTGGGAGCGCTCCCGAGCAGCTGTGGAAGCGTGAGGTGGATTTTGGGTCTGTCTTGATCAAGGAGCCATTTGTCTTGGCCGGTCTCTACGTGCCAGAGCTCATGCTCGCCTGGAAGCATTCAAAGTAGCGTGGACTGGCTGCTCGGAGATCCGGATCGCTGTCTATGGCTCGCTGACCTCATCGTCGCGTTGCACTTCGCGGTCGTGGCCTTTGTCCTCGGTGGCGCGATCATGATCCTCGTCGGCGGCCTGCGAGCTTGGAAGTGGGTGCGAGGTCCGGCCTTTCGTCTCATCCACTTCGGCGTGGTCCTCGTCGTGGCTTTGCAGCAAGAGCTCTGTTTCTTGACGGTGTGGGAGCTAGACCTACGCGAGCGAGGAGGGAAGGGTATTGAGGAGGCTAGCTTTGTCGCGCGCATCCTCCATGACTGGCTCTTCGTTGACGTTGAGCTGGTCGTCCTTCAGCGGATCTACATAGCCTTCGGAGTGCTCGTGCTTTTGGGGCTCCTAGCGGTTCGCCCTCGGTTCAAGGCTCAGCGGTGATGGAAGGGGCGGCCTGAGCGATAGAGCGCTAGGCGCAACTCATACTCATTACGCAGTTCCTCTGCTTCAGGTGGGAGCAGCTCGATCGCGCGCAGTACAGCTTCAGCAGCTGCTTGGTGCCTTCCTGCTTCGGCGAGGGCAGCTCCTAAGGTGTCGAAGCGGTCCGCGGTCTCTCCAGCTTTGATCACCTGCTGCGCGAGCTGCACCGCGAAGACTCCATCTCTGACCTCTGCGACCGGAGCGGTCGCGAGCGTCCATGAGAGATAGGC
>JAPKBY010000438.1 GCA_028823185.1 Planctomycetota bacterium | reverse complement strand
TTGAGCTCACACGAGCTCGAGGGACATAGGCTTTGAAAAACTATGGTTGAGGCAATTTAAATGTCTGCGATCAGAAACCCAGCGTGCTTCTAATCTCGCAACATTGCTGCGCCTAGGTAGGAAGGCTGAGCACCTGCCGAAGTAGCAGCGCTGCCTCCACTTGCTGAATCATTGCGGTAGATCCGCGCTGCGCCGCCGCAGGCTGTCTCGATCAGGTCGAGGTCACCGTCGGAGTCTAGATCTCCTGCTAAGAGACAGCGACCGACACGGAGGAGGTCACCGAAGTCCCCCGCCGCGACAGACACGAAAGTGCCGCCGCTGTTCTCAAGCAAGAGCGCGCGTTGCGCATGGGTCTTGCCGTCGTGGTAGAGCTCGATGTTGTCGATGATGTGTCCATTCGTCACAGCGATGTCTAAGTCACCATCTGAATCGAAGTCCGCAGCCACCGTCCCAAAGCCGACCTGCATGCGCGTCGGCGAGTCGAGACCCGAGCGCGCCGTGACGTCCGTGAAGATGAGCTCGCCCTCGTTGCGGTAGAGCGTGTTCGACTCATCATCAAAGTTCGTCACATAGAGATCGAGGTCGCCGTCAGAGTCAAAGTCACCTGAAGCCAACCCCATCCCAGCCTCCGTCAAGCCGCGCCCGTTGACCCCGGTGCCAGAGAGCAGCGTGCCGTCCGCGAAGCTGCCGCCGCCCTCGTTCACCCAGAGGCGGTTCTCCGTGCTGTCATTCGCAACGTAGAGGTCGAGGTCGCCGTCAGAGTCAAAGTCAGCCGGGATCGCGCCGAGGCCCTTACCCATTGAGTCGCTGAACCCTGCCTCTCTTGTCCCATCCACAAAGCTCCCATCACCTTCATTGCGCCAATAGCGATCGCTCAAGCCCTCATAATGATCTGGGTGACAATAAGAGCGCCAGCCCTCTCGCTGTTCACCGCACCACGTAGGCTTCGTGAGGTCGACCTCCAGATAGCCCGTCACATAGAGGTCGAGGTCGCCGTCTTGGTCAGCGTCAAAGAAGACGCAGCCCGCAGTCCAGCGCTCATCGCGCACGCCAGAAGCCGCCGTCCCGTCACGGAACCAACCCGTCCCATTCCCGAAGAGCAGCGCGTCCTCTCCTAGACAAGAGAGGTAGATGTCGAGGTGTCCATTTCCATCACAGTCACCGACAGCGACGCCCATCCCATAGCCCGTGTGAGCGGCGGCTCCAGCTGCATGCGTCGCGTCCACGAGCTGCCCATCACCCATGTTTCGATAGAGACGGTTCGTGTTCCCGTCATCCACAACTCCAGGGACCGGCAGCTCTCCACCCTGGATGAGGTAAAGGTCGAGGTCACCATCCGAGTCAAAGTCAGCGAGCGCAGCGCCTGCACCCATCGTCTCAGGCAGGTGCTTCTCTGGCGTGACGCCCGCGTCGTGGACGAAGTCCAGATTCCACTCCTCAGTCACATCAACAAAGATGATGCCCTCTGGCTCATTCGAGCAAGCGCTGAGGAGGAGAGTGAGCAGAGTGAAGCTCCTCATCACTTCCCTCCCTTCGCCTGCTGCAGCCTAGAGAGGATGGCTGAGTCCCGAGGACGCAGCTTGAGGGCGCGCTCAAGCAGAGAGACTGCTTCGGCGCTCACCCCGGCTTCCATGTAATAGTCAGCTGCTCGAACGAAGAGGCGCGCGTCCTCGAACTCTTCCAGAGCCACACTCAAGATCTTCGCAGCCGCGAGCGCCCCGGCGCCGTACTCATGAATGAGTCGCGCGCGGCGCAGGTGGACAGGGACCTTCTCGGAAGCTGCCATGAGACTGAGCGCCATCACATAGGCGCGCTCGCTGCGCTCATAGGCGCTCGGGTCAGCAGGAACCAAGCTCCGCCACGCATCACCGAGGGCCGCGTGGTTCGGGGCATGAGCTGGGGCGAGGTCGAGACCACGCTCAGCGAAGTCCAGCGCGTCCAAGAGCGGCGTCAACTCTCTGTGTCTCTTCAAGAGTTCGAGACCTCTCTCACGTTCACCGCTCTCAATCAGCGCCCTCCCGAGACCAAAGAGCGCCTCGGCGTCTAAGGGCGCGAGCTTCATCGCTCGCTCGAAGGAGGTGATCGCCTTCGCGTGCTCTCCGCGCTCTAGCGCGAGCGCGCCGCCCAAGGTGATGACGCGCCTGTCCTCTTCGCCGAGCAGCAGCGCTGCGCTCTCGAGCGCGCCTCCCCAATCACGGCCGAGCGCACGCAGGGACTCGATCCTCATCAAGCTCGCCTCTGCGTCACTCTCATCCAGGAGCACGAGCGCCTCTTCATACTCACCAAGGAAGTAGTGCGCTCTCCCGCGCAGGGCGCGGCCGCCCTCACCGAGCTGGCGCGAGTCATCCA
>JAPKBY010000437.1 GCA_028823185.1 Planctomycetota bacterium | reverse complement strand
AGACCTTCGGTGAGGCCATCGCGCGTGACATGCGCCCCTTTGTTGACGCAGAGGCCGAGCTCGCAAAGCACACCGTCGAGGCCATCTCCAAGCTAGCTAGGACGGCGCTCTCCAAAGGCAACTATGAGGACGCCGTTAGAGCCGGTCGCATCCTCGTCGGGCTCAACGCGCAGGCCAACACGAAGGGGCTGCGCGGAGACGTGCCGCTCTCGATGAGTGGAGCAGGGACCTTAGGTCGCGAGACCGTCGCGAGCGCACGCAAGAGGCTCCGCGACAGGCGCAAGCCCTACACCCTCGAAGAGCTCGAGATGATGACTCCTGCAGAGCAGGCAGAGTTCGAAGACACCTACACGGAGTTTGGCTTCCCCGCTGTCGCGATCTCCCCCACAGGCAAGTATCGGATCGAGACCTCCTGCGGCTACGAGACCCTCCTCGGGATCACGGACACTGTCGAGCTGCATCACGCCCGCCTCGTGAACTGGTTCGGCCAAGACCCCTTTGAGGGCCGGCAAGGTCTCGTGCGCATCGTCCCTGATATCCAAGGCCTAGAGGCTGAGGGCGGCACGAAGTGGTGGGCCGGCGGATTCCAAGGCGGGGACACGACCGTCATCCGCTTCGCGATGGGCACCATCGAAGGCGTCGGTCGCACCCTCACCCACGAGCTAACTCATCGCTTTGACGGCGCGATCTACCGTGGAATGCCTGGCTGGGGCGTAGAAGGTCGGGCCTCTTGGACGGGCGCAGCCTACGGCTGGTCGGGCGACACAGAGTTCGTCGAGGACTTCGCCACCGGTGGCTCGATGCATGACGCGCTGGTTCGCGGCTATATGGGCGAAGGAAAGCTCAAGGACATCCTCAACGGCGAGAACGAGCGCTATCGCGACAACTACACCTTCGGCTACGCCATGTGGGTCTTCATCACGACCTGGGAGATCCGTGGAAAGCGGGTCTTTGAGCCCAAGGTCGAGGAGTGGATGCTCGGCTCTGCTAAGCCTCGCGGTCCGCTGGACTGGTTCAGCACCTGCTTCATCGACGGCAAAGACGGACGCCCCGAGACCTTCGAAGACTTCCAGAAAGAGTGGAATCAAAACCTCAATGATTGGTGGAGCGACCCACCGGACAAGCTGCCCGCAGATTGGATCGGAAAACGCCACACCTCAAACAACGGCGGCGGACCGGGCTCCCCCTTGATCTACGACCGCGAGACTTGGCCTTGGACTCTGGGAAGAGCTGAGCCGCTCTTTGGTCAGCATCATGCTCGCGACGCAGGACACCTGCTCGCTGACCTCGGACAAGACAAGGACGCCGTAGCGGCCTTCCTCTGGTCCACGATCGTCGACCCACGGACGCCTGATCGAGATCGCCGCTTGATGGAGGTGCTCGAAGAGATGGGAAGCGAAGAGGAGTCTTGGCTGCTCAATCGCCGCTATGAGAAGGCCGAAGGTCTAGCGCCATTCCTCAAGAAGATCCCCCAGACAGCGAAGCTGCTCGAGGCCTCCTCACTCCTCATCGACACGGAGGAGGGTGTCGCAGAGCTCGAAGAGGATGAGGTCAAAGAGCGCGGCGGTCGCCTCTTGGTCAGACGCGCTCTGCGGGCGGATCACGACCTCATCGCCGAGCGAATCGGCGCCAAACTCTTAGGTCCGCCGCCTTCGTCTGAAGCCCCCGCGGAAGAGCTCCCGCTCTTCATCCCTTTCTCCGAGCCAGAGTGGCTGGCCGGAAGCGTCGACTGGGCAGAGGGCGACCTCGTCGGGTATGAGGAGCGCCGCGTGCCGGGCCTCTGGTACTACGAAGAGCGCCATGGTGATCTACACATTGGGCGCGAGAAGCCTCGAGATGGGACGGGCGAGCTCGACCGCTCTGCGCATCGCCGCGACGCCTTCTGCTATGCAGACACGTGGATGCAGGAAGGTCGCTATCGCCTCCGCGCCGACGTGAACATCACCACTGCTTATGTAAACGGCGCAATCATCCTGGGCCATGAGCGCTTCGACAGAAAGGTGAGCTTCGGCTTCTCCGCAGGCGACTACAACTACGCCATAGGCAAGAAGGATGATTTTGACGGGATCAAAAACATCGGCTGGTCACTCGGCGGTCGCTTCGAGCGCGCAGGACACCTCGGCATCCGCGCAGGCGGCGCACACTCCTTCGAGAGGCCCACAACCTCCTTCGAGGTCGAGCTCTTAGTCGACGGGTCGCTCGTGCTCTGCTTCATTGAAGGCGAGTACAAGGGCAGCTATCGATCGCCAGATGGTTCAGCCATCGAGGGCTTCGTCGGCTTCGCCACCAGTCGCGGCGCGGTGCGGATCTCGGGCGCGAGCCTGCAACGCCTTGACCGCGCGCGCTCCGCAGATC
>JAPKBY010000436.1 GCA_028823185.1 Planctomycetota bacterium | reverse complement strand
GTTTGGATCTCTCCGCCAAAGCAGCCGATGTCGCTATAGCCCATGTCGTCGGCCATGATCACGACGATGTTGGGGCGGGGAGACTCCGCGGGCTTCCCATCTCCGGCGAGGCCTAGGAGGAGAGAAGAACACAGGACCGAGGAGATGGAGATCATCAGCAGAGAGTAGCAGTGATCAACGGCCTAGGCCCGCTTGTGATTCGGAAGCTCAGGTGACGCGTTGCACCCACGATCGTGCGATCTCACCCAAGTCAGGGGAGGTCGCCTCTTCGTCGCCGAAGTAGTGCGATTCGATCTTTGTGATCTGACCGTTTAATTCATCACGAGAGCTCTTCGAGAGGCCATTGTTGGACTCGATCTGTCGCAAGAGGCCGATGACCGTGAAGGCTGAGAGGTCTTCAGGGACGATATAGCGCGCCTGCTCCGGGGCTTGGCGCAGGCTCGCGAAGAGTTTGCGCAGGCCTATGACCACACCCGCGGCGATCGCTAGGCCGAGAGTCCAGGTCCAGAAGCCCGGACGATCTAGCTCTCCATAGCGCGATTCGAGAGAGACGATTGGCCCCACAGAGGCGAGGTCGGCGTCTACATAGCGTTGATAGGTCATCTCCACCTCTTCAAGCGGGAGCACCGACGCCGCGAAGCTGAAGGAGTCCGGGAGCTCTTCGAGCTCGGCGAGTGCTTGCATCTCAACGGTCCATGTGCGCTCAGTGAGCACTAGGGGGGCGGTGCTCTCCGCATCGAAGCTTGAGACGGAGGCGCCTTGGTCTTCAATGGCGAGGACCTCAAAGCCTGCCGGAGCTAGGTTCACTAAGGAGTCTAGATCGGGCAAGAGGCCGCGCGCCTTCGCTTGGATCTCAAGCATGAGCTTGCCCTCTGCGGCCTCGCGCTCGTCTAGGGTCTGGGTCAGCTTTAGCTGCTCGAAGGGTCGCGCAGAGATCGTCCCAGAGTCACAGTCGACAGGGACGGGTGATGACTCGATGGGTAAGAGGGCGTAGCCGACGGAGTCCATGAAGTCGAGGTCGAGACGCAGAGCGGGGACCCGGTCTACTTGGGGGCCACGCGCCTCGAGCAAGACATAGGCATAGGGCGTGATGCGCCAGCCGTACTCGCTTGAAGCGCGAGAGTGAGTGTCCGGGCGGTTGAAGGTGATCGAGTGCACTTGGAAGTGCTCGGAGAGGACGGCATGGGTGAACTCTTCGAACTTGTCACGGTAATCCTCCGTCGGGCGACCGTAGTTGAAGGAGTTGACCGAGGAGTTCTGGTTCACCAGGTATTTGCCGAAGCCGCCAGCCTCGCGCTCGATCGCGGCTGTATGCCTCAGGTTGACGAAGAGGCCGAAGGTCTCGCCCGAGCCGACGTGGTCATCACCGTCGACGCTCACGTCGAGACGGATCTCGGTGATCAAGTCGCGGTAATAGGAGAGGATCTCATGCGCCTTCCGCGTCCGCTCCGTTTCACCTGCGATCTCAAGTCCAGACTCTAGGTAGCCGAACTTGACCGCCGGGTTGACGGATCCGACGCGCGTGAAGAGCGCGTTAGCGAAGCGATCCATGTGGCGCTCAGCGGCCTCTCCGGGGAGGGCTTGGATGGCGCTACGAATGAGGGGGAACTGACTTCGTACTGGCTGTTTGTAGCTGTCAAGGGCCGGTAGGTCACAGGCGCCTAGGCTCGCATAGAACCAGGTCACATAGAGGTCGCTGCTCTCTTCGCTCTCCTTCAGTCCCGGTAAGGCTTTGGCGTAGAGCTCTGCGGCCTCAGCGAAGCCCTCGAGGGCGGACGCGCGCCTCGAGGCGAACTCGCTGCTCTTCTCCGTCTCCTGACGGAAGTTGTTCTCGTCATGTGCGACCGAGGCTAAGGCCATGGAGAGCGACCAGTCCTTTGGGTGCGTCTCCATGGAGCTCTGGGCGATATCTGAGGCTGCCTTGTAGCCGCGCAAGATCTCGCGCTCGATGTCCTTTTGGCGGCGGTTGGTCTTCTTCTCCTCTTGCGTGGCGGGTCTGCGCCAAGCGCCGACGAGGTTCCTTCGCATGTGCTGAACGAGGGCGGCGACGGTGCGCGCCTCCAGCTCATCTAGGGCCCCAAAGACGCGCTCGATCGTTTCGAGGCGGTAGACCTCGGCTGATGAGTGAGCTTTGGAGAATGCTGTCGCGATCAACTCGTCATCGACCCGCTCGAGGGGGAGAGCTTTGATGCGCTTGACCCAGTGGGCGAGCTGCTCGAGGTTGCGCTCCTGTTTGGAGCGCGTCAGCGGGATGCCGGCCGCTTGCTGGCTGAACCCGTAGACGAACATGTACTCGTTGGTGCGGTTGTTCTCTTCGTTGGGGTTGTTGTTCGTCATCCACACCCGCAGGAACTCTTCCAC
>JAPKBY010000435.1 GCA_028823185.1 Planctomycetota bacterium | reverse complement strand
AAGGTGAGGGCCCGAGCCTGATCGTGCTTCACACCTATCGGATGCTCGGACACTCGAGCTCGGACGACCCCACCAAGTATCGTGACGATGAAGAGGTCGCTGCTTGGGCAGAGCTCGATCCGATCGATCGATTTGAGTCCTTCCTCATTAAGAGCGGCATCCTCAGTGATGGTGAGCGGTCTGAGATTGAGGCTGAGCTCATCACAGAGATCGATGCAGTCATTCACGAGCAGGAGGCCGCAGAGTCGATGCCGCTGGCGACCCTCGTAGAGGACGTCTATGCAGAGGTCCCGAGGCATTTGAAAGAGCAGTACAACGCATTCCTGAAGGTTGAGTCACGCTATGGAGAAGCTGAGCGCGGTGAGGGAGAGTTCCCTCTCTAAGGTGAAGTCAAAATGAGCACAAAGAAACGAGTCATCATCATCGGTGCCGGCCCTGCCGGCTATGTCTGCGCCATCCGCCTCGCCCAGCTCGGGCAGTCGGTGACCGTCGTCGAGCGCTCAGAGCTTGGAGGGACATGCTTGAACGTCGGGTGCATCCCCTCAAAGGCGCTCATCGCAGCGGGTTGCTTGGTCGAGAAGATCGGAAAGGCTGACGCGATGGGGATCACCACAGATGACGTGAACATTGACGTCGACAAGCTGGTCTCTTGGAAGGCTGCGATCGTCTCTCGCCTCACAGGCGGCATCGGCACCTTGCTCTCGAAGAACGGCGTGAAGGTCGTGCGTGGATCAGCAAAGTTTAAGACCGCGAACTCAATCGAGGTTACGGGAGAGGATGGGACACAGGTCCTTGAAGCCGATGATGTCGTCATCGCTACCGGCTCTACGCCGATAGAGCTGCCGGGATTCAAATTTGATGAGGCTGATGTCTGGTCTTCCACAGGAGCGCTCGCTCCCGATCGAATTCCGGCGCACATCGTCGTGATCGGTGGGGGCTATATCGGGCTCGAGCTGGGATGCATGTATCGCAAGCTCGGCTCAGAGGTCACCGTCTTAGAGGCGACAGATGGCGCTCTCCCCGGTCAAGATCGTGACTGCGTCAAGGTCATCGAGCGCTCGCTGAAGAAGTCGAAGGCCAAGCTCTACACGAACACCTTTGCGCGCGGATATGAGCGCGATGGCGACGTCCTCAAGGTGCGCATCGAGCGGGCCGGTAAGGAGGAGATCGTCGAGTGTGATCAGATCATCTCAACGGTCGGCAGGCGCCCCTATAGCGCGGGGCTCGGCCTCGATGCCATCGGGCTCAGCGTCAATGAGCGCGGCTTCCTCGAGATCAACGGACGAATGCAGACCAAGGTCCCGAACGTCTACGCTGTGGGAGATGTCGCAGGACAGCCCATGCTCGCTCACAAGGGCTCGAAAGAGGGGCTCGTGGCTGCAGCCGTCATCGCCGGACAGGCCGAAGAGTACGACGCCAAGTGTGTCCCGGCTGTGATCTTCACGTCTCCGGAGATGGCCTCGGTCGGGCTGACTGAAGCTCAAGCTGCCGAGCAAGGGATCGAGGTCAAATCAGGCTCCTTCCCATTCGCTGCCTCTGGTCGGGCGATGAGCTTGATGGAGACGGACGGCTTCGTGAAGGTCGTCGCTGACGCGAAGACAGACGAGGTGCTCGGTGTTCATATGGTCGGGCCTGAGGTGACGGAGCTCATCGCTGAGGCCGCGCTCGCGATCGAGCTAGGCGCGACAGCTGAGGATCTGGCGCGGACAATCCACGCGCACCCGACGCTCCCCGAAGCGATGATGGAAGCAGCAGAGGCCGTGCACGGCGCTGCGGTTCACATCTTTCAAGCCAAGTGAGCACGGTCCCGCACCTTGAGGTCAGGCGCCTCGGCGTCACTGACTACACAGCGACGCTGGAGTTGCAGCGAACGCTCGTTGAAGATCGCGCGAAGGGCGATGTCGGTGATGTCTTGATCCTGACTGAGCATGAGCCTGTTCTCACAGTCGGCCGCGGCGGCACTGAGGAAGATCTCAGCGCGCTTGAGCTCCCCATCCACGAGGTGACGCGCGGGGGTGAAGCGACGTGGCATGGCCCAGGTCAGGTCATTGCTTATCCAATCTTGCAGCTTGGAGAGGAGCGGCGAGATCTGCATCGCTATCTGCGTGACCTCGAAGAGGTCGCGATCGGTGTGCTCAGGGAGTTTCAGCTTGAGGGCGTTCGTCGCGAAGGCGCTACTGGTGTTTGGCTCGATGGAAAGAAGATCTGCTCAATCGGCGTGGGCGTTCGACACTGGGTGACCTTCCACGGTCTGGCCTTCAATGTGCACACAGACCTAGCCTCCTTCGAAGGCTTCAAGCCTTGTGGTTTTGAGTCGAGCGTGATGACTCGTTTGGCTGATCATGCAGACGTCCCAGAGGG
>JAPKBY010000434.1 GCA_028823185.1 Planctomycetota bacterium | reverse complement strand
CCCCTAGGTCGACGAAGGCGACATCGCGGACGGTGTAGCGGCACACCATGGTGAGCGCGGCGAAGAGAGTGAAGAGGCGTAACATCGCTGAGCGAGAGGATACGGGATCTCGGGGTCTTTTCGCTTAATTGAGGCCGCTTAGAATGGGCGATCTGGCGCTTTCAGACGAGGAACTGGGTCTCCATGAGGTGTTCTCCGCTGGCTAAGGCTCCCAAGTGAGCTCGTAGCCGTTTGTGAGGTTGAAACCGCTGCCACAGGGCGAAGAGTCGGGGTCGCGATACCAGAGTTGATAGCGTTTGACGTCACCAGGCTGAACCATACCTAGCGCTGCAATCTGTGCGGTGGTCTCTGATTCACCGATCGCGTTCGAGGTGCGGACTTGGAGCCTGATAACTCCGCCACCGGCGCAGCGTAGCCCATCACCAAAGTGCATCCCTGCTCCGTTCACGACGCGGTTGTTGCCCTGGAAGTAGAGCCCGGGCTTTGAAGGGGCGAGCCCTGTGGCGAAGAGGGTGAGGTTGTTCGCGGCGACGCTGCTTGAGCCCTCACCGATCAGGTGAGCGCCTTGGCCAGTGCTGTTGGCGCAGCCTCCGGAGATGGATGCGTTTGCGCAGGGGCACGGGAGTCCATCGTCGCCGTTCCCTCCACAGTACTCCGCACCCCCGGCACCTGTGGGCACGAAGAGGTATTGATCGAGGTGTGTGGTCGTGTTCCCTGCGGCGTCTTTTCCTTGCAGCTGGAAGACGCCAGTGATCGTCTCGCCATAAGTGACACTGAGTTGTGCGATCAAGACTCGACCGTTTGCGTCTGGATAGACCTGCGGGATGTTTGGGATGCAGAACCAAGTGCCGTCGCTCGCCTCTAAGGCGCCGGCAGCGTTCCACGGCGCCCAATCGATCCCGATGTTGAGGAGCTGATTGCTACCAGTGTTGTCCTCTGCTCCGATTGTGACCCATGAATCGTACTGCAGTTCAGGGATCACGGGAAAGACGAGCGGATTGATCGCTTGGCTCGTGTCACCGCCGGCTGGGTGCTGATAGAAGCCACCGGGGTCGGTCGTCGAGAGCGAGAGCGCATGAGTGGAGTTCCCGTAGACGGCGTTGAGTTGGTCGTTGGGGTCGTCATAGCCGACGTAGACACGGACGACCGCGCGCGGCACGCTGTCGATGATCGGGTGATGATCTGCGATCTCATACTCAATCCCGCGGTACTGAGCGAGCGCCGGGAGGGTGAGGGCGAGCAAGGCAAAGCTGAAAGAAAAGGTTCTAGTCATAGAAGGCATCCGATCTATTTCTTGTTCCTAGCTAGAGAGCGAAGGACTCAATATTGTTTTTCTCATTAGACCTTCACCATCCTATGTGAACGGCGTATTCCTACTGATGAAATCTCTCTGCTCAGCCTTCATTCCCCTCTCTCTGATCGGTGTTTTGTCGTGTGCAGCTACCGAGAGGGCTCCTGGGGTTTCTGAGGAAAAGATCGAGAGCGATGTCTTAGCGGCAGCTTCTAGCTATATGGACTGGGGTGGGCCGGTGGACTTCCAGCTTCGTTTTGGTCCGACCCTTTGCATGATTCCGCCATTGGAGCCTCGCTTCAGTGAGAGTGATCTCTCGGGACCTCACGCAGAGAAGCTCTACTTCATTCATGCCTCTGATGCGTCGAGTTATGCGGGCGTGGATTATGCGAGTGAAGGTGAGGGGGGCTTTCTCATGCCTGATTCAAACTTTGACCTAGAGAGCCGCGCTCCCTCCCTGCCGGAGTTTGAGTGTGATTGGAGTCAGGTGCTCGTCAAAGAGGCCTTCGCGCCATCTCTCTATTCGGGAGAGGAGGCTGAATTGAGCCATCCCTTCGAAGGCGGTGAGCCATTCAAAAGTTTGGTTCAGCCCGCCGAACGCGATGGCGAGCAGTGGGTGCCGGGTGAATTCGTCGGGCTCTATTTGATGCTGCGAACTTCAAGGGAGACGCCTGGCACAGACGAGGGCTGGGTCTATGCGACGGTTGAAGCTGACGGCGCCGTGACTGCATATGGCCAGATCCCGAGCTGTGTTGGGTGTCATCGGCGGGCTGGATCCGATCGAATGTTTGGCTTGCCCGGCGTAGATCACGAACCCTCCGTTTCGGACTGAGCTAAGCTCAGGTTATCTGCGGCAGCTCGACTCCGAGCGCGATGAGCTGGCGCTCAGCTTGCTCGACCCATCCGCGATTCGCTGCGGGGCTCGCCGGGCTGGGGTGAAGGATCGTTCCGATGGGAGGGGCTCCCTCACCTAATGCTTTGATCGCTCGTCCTTCGGCGAACTTACCTACGCCGATCACACGCTCTGGCTCGCACCACTCTACGAGGCGGCGGAGCGCCTCATCGCAGATCTCGA
>JAPKBY010000433.1 GCA_028823185.1 Planctomycetota bacterium | reverse complement strand
GAGCGAGACAAGTCACTGAAAGATGAGCTCAGCGAGATAAAGAAAGAGATGGAAGCTGAGTCAATCTGGGATGACGCAGACGCGCTCTTGAGGCGTGGTGAAGAGCGCAAAGCAATGAAGCTGCTCAAGAAGCTCACAGGGAAGAAGTTCGCAGGAACGAAGGTTCAGGCGCTCGTCAAAGAGCGCTTCCCGGAGCTCGGCTAAGGCTTACTCCTCTTCGAGGAGAAAAGCCTCTAACACAGAGTCGGGAGCGCACTCGCGGTCCAAGCGAGCTGTGAATTCAAGGCCAGCCAAACTCTGCCCCAAGCTCACGCCACGACCACCAAAGACGTCTCCTGTGTAGACACGCAGTTGATCAACGAGCGCCTTCTCAAGGTGGCTGGAGAGCAGCTCTGGGCCGCCCTCGAGGAGGACTCTGCGCACCCCTTCTTCCCACAGCCATTGATAAGCATCAGGGAGAGAGACTCTCCCGGATTCGTCGCCGTGAAAACCGACGACCTTCGCGCCAGCATCCACTAAGGCGCGCCAGCGCGCACCGTCAGCGCCAGCGAGGGTGAAGATGATCACCTCACCTCCGACCTCGCCATCCTCAACTTCCTGGAGGAGTCGTGCTGAGGGTGAAGTGCGCAGATAGCTATCAAGCACAACCCTCTTGGGAGCAGCCCCAAGCGAAGCTCCGCGGAGAGTGAGCCTCGGATCGTCAGCCTTCACCGTTCCAGCGCCTGTCACGATCACATCAACCCGCCCGCGCAGAATCTGCACCTCGAGCTGAGAGTTTTCGGCAGAGATCCAGCGGCCCTCTCCCACATCCTCCGGCGGCGTGAGCTGACCCGTCCGGGTTTGAGCCCACTTTGCGATCACCCAAGGCCTCGGAGAGCGCTCTCGTGTGGGAGACATCCAAGCACAAAAGGCGTCGTTGTCTTCTTCGAATTTCGCGCTCTCATCAATGTGCAAGACCTCCACGCCTGCATCCTCCAAGAGCTTAATGGCGGCGCCACGATGTCGCGGATCAGGATCTAGACAACCGATCACGACCTGTTTGATCCCAAGGGCGAGGACCGCTTCAACGCAGGGCGGGGTCTTCCCCTCGCTTGAGCAAGGCTCCAGGGTGACGACCAGCAGCTCCCACTCGCTCTCTTTCACGCCGGAGGCACGCGCAGCTTCGATGGCGTTGACCTCAGCGTGCGGACCACCCCAGAACTCATGATAACCCCTGCCAATAACACGCCCACCGGCCAAGATCGCGGCGCCTACGCAAGGGTTGGGTGCGACCTCGAAGCGATGGCAGAGCGCCTCCTCCCGGAGCTCATCCAGGAGCGGTTGAACGCTGCTCTTCTCCAGTGTCTTTGCTTGAGGATCTGTCACGGCTAGGCCTTAGAGCCAGACTACTCCTCTAAGCAGCCCGACGCTAAGGAGGATCTTGATCACAGCGGCCCACGGCGATCCCAAGGATCCACCTCCAGAAACGGAGCCCGGCCAAAGCTCCATTGCTGGATTCAGGCATGCGCTTGTGCAACGGACAGACTTTGGGCACGCTCTGCAATCAGACCCCCTTTTCAAACTCCTGACTCCCAAGAAACCATGAGCACAAAGAGCCCCATCCGCGTCGCCGTCACAGGCGCGGCAGGTCAAATCGGCTACTCCCTCCTCCCTCGCATCGCCTCAGGTGATGTCTTTGGACCTGACCAGCCGGTGATCCTGCAGCTCATTGAGATCCCCGTAGAGAAGGCCATGAAGGCCTTAGAAGGCGTCGCTATGGAGCTAGACGACTGCGCCTTCCCCCTCCTCCACGGCATGGAGCTCACGAGTGATCCGAACGAGGGCTTCAAGGACGCGAGCTGGTGCCTGCTCGTCGGATCCAAGCCGCGTGGCCCCGGAATGGAGCGTGGAGACTTGATCCGTGAGAACGGTCCGATCTTCACGGGCCAAGGGCTCGCTATCAACAACCACGCCTCGAGTGATGTTCGAGTCGCCGTCGTCGGTAACCCCTGCAACACAAACTGCCTGATCGCGATGAACTCGGCGCCCGATGTGCCGAATGATCGCTTCAGCGCGATGACCCGCCTCGATCAGAACCGCGCTCAGGCGCAGCTCGCGCAGCGAGCCGGAGTGGCTACGACCGCTGTCACGAACACCTTGATCTGGGGCAACCACTCTGCGACTCAAGTGCCGGACTACAAGAACACCAAGATCAACGGCAGCTCTGCCGCCGACGTCATCGGCGACCTCGACTGGCTGCGTGGAGACTTCTTCACCACGGTCCAAAAGCGTGGAGCGGCGATCATCGCAGCTCGCGGTCTCTCCAGCGCAGCTTCTGCTGCGAACGGCCTGATCGATCACGTCCACGACCTCGTCAACTCAACCCCAGAGGGCGAGTGGCGTTCCTTCTG
>JAPKBY010000432.1 GCA_028823185.1 Planctomycetota bacterium | reverse complement strand
CTGCAGAGGCCCTGCGCTCCGCGCTCTTCAGCGCGATCGCCGACGGAGAGAAGACACGTGACATCGGTGGAGAGCTCGGCACGCGCGCCTTCACTGAGGTCGTCCGGAGCCGCCTCCTCTCTACTCTCTCCAAGAGCTAAGGAAGACCTCGCTAAGCGGGTCGTCAACAAGAAGCGATGTACCTTCCCAGAGACAACTAAGATGGCGAGCGCTGAGCGCCGCGTCATTCGAGCGACGAGCTGGCTCGTCGCTGGGAGGATCTATGCTGCGCTGTGCGCGCTCATCTCTGCTTGGATCCTGGCGCAGGTGCTGGAGCTAGCCGATCTCGGACGCTTCGCATTCTATGTCGCAGTCATCGCGCTCCTGAAGAGCTTCGGTGACTTCGGGACGGGTCAACTGCTCGTGCAACGCACGGCGCATGATGAGTCCTCCATTCCGCTAGAGCTCAGCGCAGCGCGGCGCATCCGAGCTGTGACCAGTCTCGTCGGAGCGCTGCTCGTGAGCCTCTATTTCTGGCTATCGGGAGCGTCTGATCCGGCGTGGCTCTTCCTGGCCGCCCTCCATCCCCTGACGTATCTGCTCGAGCTCACCTCCACCGTCTATAAGAATCGGGTCGCGTGGGCTGTGCCGGTCGCTGCGCGGACCTTCGCGAGCACCATGGTGCTCGTCACGGTCTGGTCTCTCGCCAAGGGAGGCTGCACGCGCCCCGCTGTCTTCCTCGCAGCGCAGGTCGGCTGCCACCTCATCGCAAACATCGGCCTGCACCTCGCTGCTCGTAAACATCTCACCCCGCACCCAGGCGGCCCCATTCCCTGGCGTCCCCTGCTCGTGGCTGCGCTCCCTTTGGGAGCGGCTGCGTTCTGCCAGCAGGCTTATCACCACGCAGACAACTTCCTCATCACCCGGCTGCTCACCCATGAGGACTTAGGCCTCTACAGCATCGCCTTCCGATTCCTTTCCTTCGGCATCATGGTCGCGCTCTTCGCGACGACAGCGGCCTTACCTCTCCTCAGCCGCGCACACAGGGAGGGCGAGCTAGCAGCAGCTCACGCCCGCTATCTCCGACCTCTCACCCTCGGCGCAGGCATCGCCTGCGGTCTCGCCTATGCTTGGTGTGATGAGGTCCTCGGGCTCTTCGGCCCAGAGTTCCCGCAGGCAGTCGATGCGATGCATTGGATGCTGATCTCCTGCCTCGCGATCCACTTCGGCGCGGTCAACATGACCAGCCTGGTCGCCTGTGGACGAACCAAGGCCGTGCTTCGCATCGCTCTCTCGGGGCTGGTCTTAGACCTCGGACTCAATTTCTTTCTCCTTCCTCGGCTCGGGATCGAGGGCGCAGGGCTAGCCCGAGCCGCTACGGAGCTCTTCGTGGCTGGTGCGGCGCGGATCGCCCTCACTCGCTGTAATGTCCCTCTCAACTTCTTTAGCGCTCTGCGTTCTCTACTCCTGATCTCAGCGCTCTTCGCGGCCGGCGTCACGCTCTCTCCGCATCTACCACTGGACGGGGTCTTCGACTCCTTGCATGGTCTCATTGATGACTTCACCCCGACGCACGGATTCTCCGACTGAGCTATGAGAATAGGGATCGATTACCGCTCAGCTCTCATCAACTCGGAGGGCATCGGCCGCTATGTGCGCGAGCTCGTTCGCGCGATGGTGGAGATGAAGTTCGATGAGCGCCTGGGCCTCTTCGGCTACTCACTGACAGGGTCGCGCTACTCCCAAGAAGAGCTCGGCATCAAGGGCTCCAGAGCAGAGCTCTGCCGCCTGCGCTTCCCTGCGCGTTGGACGCCGTGGCTTTTGGAGAAGACAGGCAAGGGCGTCGATGACCTCGTCGGCGGCGCGGACGTCTTTCATCACATCCTCCCGCAGCGCCTCGAGGTCCGCCAAGCAGCGCAGGTCTCGACGATTTTTGACGCGATCTACACCCTGGACGCTGGCTACTTATCCCAAGAGGCCGCCGCACACATGACCGCGAAGGCGAAGGAGCTGGTGGAGCACTCGACCCGCATCCTCGTGCCCTCGGAGTTCGTCGGCGCAGAGCTCGTGATGGCGCTGGGCGCGCACCCGTCTCGCGTCACGGTCACGCACTTGGGCTGCGATCACATCGTGCGCGATCTGCCGCCTGAAGGCTTTGGTACGCCGCGCGACCCTTATCTCCTCACTGTCTGCAGGGTCGACGCGCGCAAAAACCACCTGCGCATGCTCGAGGCCTTCGAGATGATCGTCAAGGAGGGCCTGCCCCACCGCTGGATCGTCGCTGGCCCGCCGGGCCACGGCTCAGAGCTCTTTGAAGAGGCGCTCGCGAATTCACCTGCCCGCGACCGCGTCGACTGGCGCAAGAACGTGCCTGACACGGAGCTCCCCAAGCTCTACTCCCAAGCCACGGCCTTCCTCT
>JAPKBY010000431.1 GCA_028823185.1 Planctomycetota bacterium | reverse complement strand
TGCGGTGACTTCACCGAGGGCATGACCCATGGAGACCCTAAGCGCGGCGGCAGGCATGGAGACCTCGGTCTAAAGATCGGGCGCGAGACGATGGCGCCTGCCTTCGACTTCATTGATGCCTGCAGCGAGGAGGAGACTCCCTTCTTTCTGTGGTACGCGCCCTTCCTCCCACACAGGCCGCACAACCCGCCCGAGCGTCTCCTTAAGAAGTACCGCGGCGAGGGTGTCACGGACTCCGTGGCGCGCTACCACGCCATGTGTGAGTGGTTTGATGAGACCTGCGGCGCGCTCCTCGCTCACTTAGATGAGCGCGGGCTCAGCGAAGACACCTTGGTCGCCTTCGTCTCAGATAACGGCTGGATTCAGAAAGAGAAAACCTCTGGCTATGCGCCGCGATCGAAGCGGACGCCTTATGAAGGGGGAGTGCGAACGCCGATCCTCTTGCGCTGGCCCGGACACATCGATCCTGCTGAGCGTTCACAGTCTGTGAGCAGCGTCGATCTTGCGCCGACGATCCTCGCCGCCTGCGGTGTAGAGATCCCCGAGGCGTTACCCGGGGTTGACCTCCTCGAGCGCGAAGAGCACGGGCCTGTCTTTGGAGCCGCCTACACCCATGACCTCGTTGAGCTCGGTGACCCAGCCAAGAGCTTGCTCACGCGCTGGGTCTTGGACGATCCGCACAAGCTCTTGGTCCACGACGATCCCTCCAGGCCGACGGAGCTCTACGAGGTGGTCAAAGATCCCTCGGAGGAGACGCCGCTCAGAGACCCAGAGATCGAGCGCGCCTTGCGCGCCGAGCTGGACGCTTGGTGGCCGGGTAGGCGCCCGAACCTCCTCGTGGTCGTGACAGATGATCAGCGCTTCGACCAGCTCGGCTGTGAAGGACACCCGGTCCTGGAGACCCCGGTCTTGGACCGGCTCGCCACTCAGGGAGTGCGCTTCAGGAACTCTTTCGTCACGACCTCGATCTGTGCTGCGAGCCGGGCGAGCTTGATGACCTCCCGTTACGAGGGGAGCCACGGCTACACCTTCGGAAAGCCAGCGATGGGGGAGACGCTCGCAGACGAGACCTACTTCGCGCGTCTGAAAGACGCTGGATACCGGACAGGCTTCGTCGGTAAGTGGGGGGTCAAGTTCGAGCAGGGCGTGATGAGCGAGCACCTCGACACCTATCGTCCGATGTCCCCGCCCTATTTGCGGAAGCGAGATGGCGAGAGCGCGCGGCACCTCACCGATCGCGCTGCCGATGAGGCGATCCGCTTCATCGCCGAGGACGGGGGCGAAGAGCCCTTCTGCCTGACGCTCAGCTTCAACGCCCCGCACGCCGAGGACTCGCATCCAGATCAATTCATCCCGCCCGCTGACCTCGCCGAGCTCTACGCCGATGCCGAGGTCGCCGTGCCCCCGCTCTCCGGTTCGGAGGTGTTCGACGCGTTGCCTGAGTTCATACGAACCTCGCTCAACCGCGAGCGTTGGGGCTGGCGCTTTGACTCTCGTGAGAAGCAGATCAAGCGGACGCTCGACTACTGGCGGATGATCGCAGGCGTCGACCGTGCGATCGGGAGAGTGCTTGATGCCTTGGAAGAGCAGGGCCTCGCGGAGGACACGGTCGTCGTGTTCACGAGTGACAACGGCTACTTCTTGGGAGAGCGTGGCTTCGCCGGCAAGTGGCTCATCTACGAGGAGTCAGTTCGTGTGCCCTTCATCGTCTATGACCCGCGCGTCGCGAAGGAGCGCCGCGGCAGGGTCGTGGAGGAGATGGTCCTCAACCTCGACCTCGCGCCGACCTTGCTCGCTCTGGCTGGAGTGGAGGTCCCTGCTGCTTACGAGGGCGAGAGCCTCTTGCCGCTCCTCAGTGGCAGCGCTCCTGAGTGGCGCAGCGACTTCCTCTATGAGCACCGCTTCGATCACAAGAGCATTCCCCAGAGCGAGGGCGTGCGCGAAGGGCGCTATGTGTACGCGCGCTACTACGAAGAGGAGCCTGTATACGAGCAGCTCTTTGACCTCGAAGCTGATCCGCTTCAGCTCACGAATCTTGCGGAGCCTCGTCATCAGCCTGAGTTTGGCGATGAGCTGAGGCGCTTGCGTGCGCGCTGCGACGAGCTCTTGGAGCGTTAGCGGCGGCCGGGGCCTGGGAAGTCGTCCACGTACTCGACTTTGAAGTCTCCGAAGGCGTCGACCTTCTGGATCGTGAAGTCAGGGAACGCGCTGACGATCTCCCACTCTCCGGCGGAGTCAGCGAAGGCGGTGACAATTTCGACCTTGAGGTCAGGGAAGGAGTCCACGACCTCGATCGTGTAGTCCGCGAAGGCGTCCACATACTGGATGCGGCCATAGATTTTTGAGACGTCGACCTTGTTGGGGCTCTGGGAAGCGGGTGAATGGCTCACAAAGAGGAGGAGCAGCGGGAGG
>JAPKBY010000430.1 GCA_028823185.1 Planctomycetota bacterium | reverse complement strand
GTGAATGGATCCGGCGGGGTGAGGACAGCTGCTATTACCAGCGAGCTGATCCAGAACATCCCCCGGTGCTTCGAATAGTCAGAGGGATCGACCATCCCGACACGCGAGAGCACCATCATCACGAGCGGCAACTGGAAGACGATCCCGAGCGCCAAGGTCAAGTTCGTAACAAAGCTGAGATATTCTTCGAGCTTTGGGTCAGGCCTCGTCTGCTCGAGGCCATAGCCGAACAAGAAGTAGTACCCATAGGGCAGCATCATGAAGTAGCCAAAGAGCACGCCGACAAAGAACAAGAGCGTGCTAAATGGGAAGACCCTGTGAATGACTTTCTTCTCGCTCGAGTAGAGCCCCGCAGCGATGAATTGCCACAACTCCCAGAGGACGAAGGGGCCTGCGATAAAGAACGCAAAGTAGAAGCAGATCTTTAAGTAAAAGAAGATCCCGCTAGAGGCCGCATCCGCCCGCGGCTGCAGGGGGATCGGATCAGCTAGGACCCAGCCCTCTCCGACCTGCCGGAAGTACTCCTCACGTAGCAGCGTCGGATCTTCTGCGAGGCGCGTCTCGTAGAGCTCGACCAAATCCTCGTTCAGCCAAGACACCGTGCGCTCGAGGGGCTCGAGCACTATCTCTGCGATCTCTTGATGAAAGACCCAGCACGCGACGAAGGCCAGGGTCAATCCAAGCCCTGCACGTACCAGCCTAGACCTCAACTCATCAAGGTGAGCACCGAGGCTCATTCGAGAGCCCTCGACTGGGTCGTCTGTTGCTTTAGTGTTGGTCTCTTCGGCGCTCATGAGGAAGGGTCACGCTCCGGGCACGACGCGAGCGGCGTGCGGGCGCAACACATCATGCCACGAGTGGGCACGCAAGGTGTGAGACCCTCGTCTATGGCCACATAAATAAAGAAAGCGGCGACCAGAACAGGAGTTCTGATCGCCGCCAATTCGATGCACTAGGTGCGAGACTACTTACTTAAGAAGTACTCGTGGATTTGCTTGATCGGAACAACCTGAACTCCCATGGCCACAGCGTTGCTGTAGACGGGCACATCTTTGGGGTCCAAAGGCTCTTCAAGCGGATCGCCATCCTCATCTGTGTAGATTTCCGATCCGACGATCAGATAGTCGGTGGTCTTATCCACTTCATCTTGAACCACGATGCCGACCTCTGCGAGGAGGAGGCGGAGCTCTTTCTCGTTCCAGACACCTGAGAAGCGACCGACGAGGGCAGCGTTTCTCTTGATGATCGGGTCGTAGACGGGGTTGTAGATGATATCTCCAGCCACTGCCGGGTCGTAGATGTCGACCTGGTCCGTGAGGAGAACCTCTGCCATCGACTCTTCAACTCGTGTGACGGTGCACCATGCTTTGAGGTGCTCGTCGCCAGGGGTTCCGTCCTTGATCGTGAAGCGGGTCCCGCGCTGAAGACGATTCTTTTGGCCGATGTTGATCCACGCGAGGTCGAGCGTCTCGCTGACAACGAGGATCTCTCCATCTGCGGCCTCAGGCAGCTTCAAGAAAGCGAGCTTGCGGCCCTGCTCTTTTGCGCGAGCTTCCATCCTTGCGATCTTTTGGTCATTGCTGCGCGTCTGAGTCTCGATCTCACTGCGAACTTTGCGGAGTTTAGACTCGCTCTCAGTGAGACTCGTCCTGACATTTGCAAGTTGCCCTTCGATGTCACTCTGTCGATCAGCGGCTGCTTGCTCTGCATCACGAAGCTGCGAAGATTTATCAGCGATCTCAGCGTCCTTCTTAGACTGAAGAGCGCCCATAGCAGTGGTTTTGCTGCTGACTTGAGCTTCTAGGTCCGCGATACGGCTGGTGAGGTCATTGATCTTAACGACCTTCGCCCTGTACTCCGGAACAGCCCTCTTGGTAGCCATCTCGAAGGTAGTGACGGTAGCCCCCATATCAGAGAAGCCGTCCTTGAATGTCTGCAGCGCCTCAGTAGCTGAGCCCTTATCAGACTCCGCAGAGGCAGCCTCGGGATCGTAAAAGCCGAGCAACTCGGAGATCTCACGAGTCGTCGCGAGCTCAGTCTCGAGTTGAGCAACGGCCGAGTCACGGTCAGCATTCGCTTTGTCACGCTGAGCACGTGCCTCTTCGGCATCGTTCCCTGAGATGATCGCGACACCTAAAGAGATAAAAAACGCTACGAGAAGGACGACGATCCAGACGAGGGCTCCGGGGGCGGCGCCGCGACGGTTGGGGTTGCTTTGATGAAGCTGCTTCATGGACTTTAGTAGTCTTACGGGGAGCGGGAGAGGACGCGATTTTTCAGCGTCCACGCCTTCCACCGAGTGGGTGCTAGGTATGGTGAGAATCAATTCTGACCACCGCAAGGTGTCCCGAGAGGGGTCAGAGGTGGCATTGTGATAAGCGACGGGCCATCCGGCAAGGGTTTCGCCTTACCAGATCTCC
>JAPKBY010000429.1 GCA_028823185.1 Planctomycetota bacterium | reverse complement strand
GCTGTGCTGCGAACCTTGGGGGTGGGGCAACTCCTGTGAACGCAGCCTCAGTCAATATCACTGCAGGAGCGCTCCTCAGCTTCTCGGATGAGACCGTGCAGGACTACATCAATGAGCACTTGAACAAGACGACTGTGGATTGGGCGCCAGCGGTCGTTCACGTGAACCTCAACATAACGCCTGATGGAGGCACTGGCTGCGTCATCAGCGTGATTTCTTCAGTGACAGCCTTCTGCCCTGGAGATCAGGGCGCGTGCCCATGTGGTAACGACAGCGATGGCTCGAACGGGTTGGCCGGATGCGCGAACGGCACGAGCTCAGGCGGCGCTGCGCTCTCTGCTCTTGGATCCACTTCGATCGCGGCGGGGAATCTGGCTCTCACTATTCAGGGGGCGACTCCAAGTCAGCCGTGCCTCTTCTTTCAGGGTAATAACGCTATCAACGGCGGCAGCGGCGTCGCTTTTGGAGATGGGCTGCGCTGTGCGGGAGGAGGGGTCATCAGGCTCCAAGTCCGCTTCGCTGATGCCGCCGGCTTCGCACAGACAAGCATCGCTCTGGCATCTGCTGGAGGCTGTGCTGTCGGTGACATAAGGCGCTATCAGGGCTGGTATCGAGATCCCACCGCGAGCCCCTGTGGCGCAGCCTTCAACCTCAGCAATGGCGTAGAGCTCATCTGGAATCCCTAGGCGCTCGAGGCCTTAGCCTCACTCGCTTTGAGCTCAGCGGAAGAGCTGCATCGCGCGGGTCAGAGCGATCGCGTTTAAGACCTCGTCCTGCTCTGTGAAGGACTCTCTCCAGCTGTTCGCAGCTTTCATGGGGAGTCTCGTGGGTCGGAAGTAGGACCCATCTTTAGCGGTGCTGCTGCTGAGGAAGGCCTCTACTTGTGGGTGCCAGGAGAGCTCGAGGGCTTTGAATAGCTTCTTGGATTCACCGATGGGGTCAGCGGCGAGGACGTCATGAGAGATGATGTGAACACCATCTAAGCAGTCCATAGCGTTCTCGTTCAGGATGGCCCAACGCCATGCGAGACGCTCAGCCTCCGTCATCTCCTCTAGGCGCTCACGCGTTATTCCGTACTTGGCAGCGACAGGACACTCTTCGAATCCCAGGGGGATATTTCCGGGGAGGAGTCCGCTCGCTTGCCCGCGACGGGTCGAGTGCGCGTGGCCGCATGGGTGGCGCAGAATGAGGACCCACCTTGCGTGCGGGGCAGCGGCGTTCCAGGCGCGCGCGCGCCCGAGCATGGAGACTGACTTGATCACACGTGCGACCCCACGCATATCACAGAGCGCAGGGATAGATGTGTCTTGCAGAGCTGGTATGAAGCGCTCGCAGGCTTTGAGTCCATAGATGATCGCCTGGCGTGTGCGATGCGCGATGGGGCCGCGGTAGCTCTTGGGGAGGACAGGTCTGTGTCCTGCAGCGCGCGGATGACTAAGGTCAATCAGGGACTCAAGGTGTGCACGTGCCTCGGGGTGCTCCTCATCGCTCGTGTGCGGGTAGTCACCTTTCAGGACCACGTCGGGCTCATTTAAATAGGCGTGGTCAGGGTGACTGCCGAGGATCTGACCTAACCAGCTCGTCGCAGACCTTGGGAGTCCGACGACGAAGGTGAGAGGGGTCTCTTTGAGAGCGTCGCTCATGTAGAGACACCTTATGCTTCTCTAGCTCCAGTCTGGAGGGTTAGCTTTGCGCTCTATGTTTTTAAAACTAAGAGGGCTTTTTAAAACTAAGAGGGCATTGAGGCTAAGAGGCCTTCAGCGATTCAGCGGCGCTGCTGCTCTAGGCGGGCTCTCGGAGCATCTTTCGCCGGCTTCGGCGATCCAAGCCCCAGGCTACTAGGGCGAAGAGGAGGAGCGCCGCAGATCCTCTGCTGCCATATGCAAGGTAGAGATTGGCCTGCTGATATTCGGTCTTGAGCGGACCGCTCGTCGCCGCAAACTCGCTGGATGAGCCGTATCTCTTCAGGTCCCTAGGCAGAAGGTCTTCGATCAACGCGCCGTCAGTGGTGTAAATCTTGCGGTTGATGTTGCGGATATCCGCAGTCTGCAGAGAGGCTGCGAACAGGATCACAGCGGGAGAGAGGGCCAAGAAGAAGCTCTTAGCTGAGCTGCTCGTGTCACGGAGGTAAGAGAATGAGAGGAGCAGGTAGCAGATAGCGCTGGTCCCCAAGCCAGCAAAAAGGACCGCGTCCCATTGGCTGTAGGCTTGAGCTAACTCCCCTGCATAGAGGATCTCTGCGTCGCGCTCGAGGACAAGGTTTGCGGTCATCATTCTGACCATTCTCGCTGCGAGACCGATCAGCGCAGGGAAGGCCGCAAATAGACTCAGCGCCCGTCGGTGGTTGCGGTCCTTAGACCCTGCAAAGAGGGCGGCAAGGAGCACACACGTGGGATACAAGATGGCTGCGAGCAGCCCAAG
>JAPKBY010000428.1 GCA_028823185.1 Planctomycetota bacterium | reverse complement strand
TCCTCTCTTTTCAGTACGCGCTCGACGCCTATGTCGGTGCAGAGGCTCTCGACCCAGAGTTTCGCGGAGATGAGATGCCTGGCCTTATCGTGCGGACGACTAAGAAGGTGGAGCAGCAGTCCCAGCTAGATGAGCTGGCAGAGGCAGATTACTTGAAGCGACGTAAGCGCTTCGATGAGGCGCTGCTCTTGCTCTCGTTCTTTCCAGAGAAGTTCCCAGAGAGTCCATTAGAGATTGATCGACTCAAGCTCACCACGCGCGTGGAAAAGGCTCAGCTCGACTACGTGACCGAGGTCGTGCAGCGCGGGTGGTATCGATGGACAGAGCGCCTCGCTACGAAGGCGGCGAGAGAGATGGGATATGCACAAGCGGTCGCATACGCCGAGGAGAAGCTTCACGAAGAGGTGCTGGCTGCTCTCCTCGCTGATGCACAGAAGTGGCACGCGCATATCGAGGAGGGGACCATTTTACAGATGTGGTTAGAGCGAGAGACCTCTCGCTATCGCGTCTCTTCTTATGGCAGTGGGACATGGTTGTTGGGAGAAGATGCGGCGCTCGCAGGTGTCCAGGGGGTGGCTCAAGCTCAGCCAGGAGCAAGTGAGGTGGACAGTGAACGGGCAGCGCTCGAAGAGAAGATCCGCAGCTTTCTTCAGAGTCAAAAGCGTGCAGGCCGCAGCTCTGCTTTGGCGAGCGGAGATGAAGAGGAAGACGTAGAGACTTTTTGGAAGATGCTCTCGTCGGGGGCTCGCTCGAGCTGGATCGTGGCTTACTACGCCGAGAATTCCGGAGACATGCAGGTGAAGAGTCCGCCAGAGCTTCGAAACTGTTCGACATGTGGCGGTCGTGGGATCATTGAGGTAATCATCTCTGACCCGAGGGGGACCTCTGGAGGTAGTGGTAATGGTCAGGAATCTAAAGGGCGCGGTGGACTGGCTAAGCTTGCTTGTCACGCTTGCAAAGGCATCGGCCGAACTCGAAGGATTCGTTACAAGTGATCAGATCTTTAAAGAGTCAAAGGGCTGCGCAGCTGTCCGCTCTCTGCATCTCCTTTGCGGCGTGCGCCTCGGCTAATCCAAATCCTGCGACTAGCTCAGGCGCGATCGAGAGCATCGCGTCGAGTCGAGTCCGCGTTCAAACGGTCATGCCTTCCGTGGCGATGGTGGGCGACACAGAGATCGGAGTCGATGAGTTCCTCGCGGAGTGTCTGCATGAAGGCTCTCAGCTGATGAAGCAGGTCTTAGATCAGGTCGTGCTGACTAGGCTCGTTGAGTTAGAGGTTGATCGACTACAGGTCGTCCTCCCAGACGATCAATTAGCGCTCGCTCAGGCGACCGCGCTGAGTCAATTCGTTGATCAGATCGAGGAGGAGTCGCCAGGGATCGGTCTGGAGGCTTGGGTTTCCACGCGCCTTGGTTTGGATCCAGATCAATTCAAAGCGCGCCTTAAGCAGCGAGTGGAGCGAGAGCTCCTCACTCAGCGGGTGGTACGTGCGTGGATCTTGGGGCAGGAACGCACAGAGATCAGGATCCTCTTAGCGGCAAACCTCGCGGGCGCAGAGGCTGCTCTCGAGCGATACGCTGCAGGAGAGGACTTCGGTGAGCTGGCAAAGGAGCTGAGCGTGGACCTCTCGGCAAAAGAAGGTGGCCGTGCAGCTCCAGTGATTCGGAGTGAGACTCTTCTCGGGACGATCGCATTTGAGACCCCTGTGGGCGAAGTATCGGGACCTCTGGAGCAGCAAGGGCGCTGGCTTTTGGTCGAAGTGGTCTCTCGGGTTCAGGGATATCCGGCTCTCTGGGGGGTAATCCGCGAAGAAGTGGAGCGGAGCCTCCTTGAGCGAGGGGTCGAAGACCCAGAATTCTGGCAATGGAAGGAGCGCATGCAGAGGGCTCATCCTGTCGATATTACTCCCCTGTTCAGGCTCGCAGGTGAGCCTGAGCTTTAGAAAGACCCTCCGCTCCCACCCTGAAAGGTGGGCAGACTCTTACAGTGCTTCGAGTCCAGCCTTGAATACCAGCCCTTCCTCCGAGATGCTTCCACTGATGAATGACGAGTCGAATGAAGGAGGAGTCCTTGTGACGGATACAGAACTGTCTGAAGAGACTCAAAATCCTGCCAGCCCTGAGCCCGCAGACCTGACGGGCTCCGAAGAGGAGGCTACTCAGGTAGAGCCCTCAGAGGTGGCTCCTCTGGCCTTTGGCCCAGGTGAGGAGCTCTCTGATACGGAGCTCGAGAGACGGATCGTCGCTCTCGTCTATGCCTCTCCAGAGCCTCTGACGAACCGGCGCCTCGTGAAGTTGTTGGAGCTCCCCGACCCGAAGCGGGTCGCTGCCGCTCTCGAGCGCGCTAGCGAGAGCTTGGCTGCGACCGATTTGCCCTTAGAGCTCAAGAAGATCGCCGGAGGTTGGAGGATTCTCACAGCAGA
>JAPKBY010000025.1 GCA_028823185.1 Planctomycetota bacterium | reverse complement strand
TCGCCACTTTGGCTAATCAGGAGGCCGAAAAAGCTATTTTGGCCTGCCCAGAGCAATACTTTTGGCTCCATGACCGCTTTCGAGCACATCCCTGAGCACCGAGGCTTTTCCGCTACCGGAGGTTCTGCGATCCTCTAGGCCGCGCAGCGCGACATCCAATAAAGGCATGAGTCCCATCGATCCCAAACTAGACCCGTTCCCCTTGATGAACGGGGTGAGCACTCACCCGCTCGAAGACCGCGACAGCCTCGTGTCGCTCGAGCAGTTCTGTCGTGTCCCTGAGCCCGACGCGGCCTTCAGCGATTTCTTTGACGCGCTACCTGACATCCTCGCCGGAGCTCAACTCAAAGAGCTCGTGGAACGCATCGTCAAAGCGAAGACCGAGGGGCACCCCGTGGCATTGGCCTTGGGTGCTCACGTGCTGAAGGTCGGGCTCGCGCCGCTAGTCATTGACTTGATGCGACGTGGGATCGTTGACCACGTTGCGATGAACTCAGCTGGAACCATTCACGACTTTGAGATCGCCGTCTGTGGACGGACCTCAGAGGACGTCGCCGTCGAGCTGCCGCGTGGTCGCTTCGGCTTCGCAGAGGAGACGGGCGCAGGCTTAGCGCGCGCCGTCGCGCGCGGCCTCGCTCCGCTTGAAGGAGAGGCGGCAGGCTTCGGCCTCGGCGTCGGGCGACTCCTCATCGAAGAAGAGGCGCCGCACCGAGAGCACTCCGTCTGCGCAGAGGCTGTGCGCCTCGGTGTATCGACGAGCGTTCACGCTTGCATTGGGACAGACATCGTCCACATGCATCCTGACTGTGATCCCGCTGCGATCGGCTTGGCCTCTCACCTCGACTTCCGTCGCGTGTGCGGTTTTGTTCACGGGATGGCGGGAGGCGTTTGGATCAACGTAGGCAGCGCTGTGGTGCTGCCGGAGGTCTTCCTCAAGGCTGTGAGCGTCGCGATCAACCTCGGCGCAGATCTAGAGTCTTCAACGACAGCCAACCTCGACATGATCCGTCAGTATCGCGCTGAGACGAATGTGGTCCGTAGGCCTCCTGGACGCGGGATCTCGATTATTGGCCAACATGAGGTGCTCTTGCCCGTTTTAAGAGCAGCGATCCTCGCGCGCCTCTCCGAGGCAGGTTGGGAGGCCAAGACCTCATGAACTCAGATTACTTAATTCAGCTGCTCGACAATCTCGCTCATCCGCGGGTTCTCGTCGTGGGAGATGTCATCTTAGATCGCTATGTGGCTGGTGATGTTGAGCGCATCTCTCCTGAGGCGCCGATCCCCGTCCTCAAGGTTCAGCGCGCAGAGCTTCGGCTCGGGGGAGCTGGCAATGTCGCGGCGAACTTACGCTCGATGGAGGCGGAGGTTTCACTCGTCGGCTTGGTCGGAGATGACACTTGGGGTAGCGATCTCCGCGTACTCCTGGAAGAGACCGGCGCAGACGCGAGCGGTGTCGTTGTCGATGCCGCTCGTCCGACGGTGCGGAAGACTCGCTTCATGAGCGGAGTTCAGCAGATCCTTCGGGTCGACTGGGAGGAAGAGGCCGAAGTGAACGCTGAGATCGCTGAGAGTCTGCGAGCCCACGTGGAGCAGCTCATGAAGACGGCTGATGCTGTCGTGCTCTCAGACTATGGCAAAGGGGTCTTGAGTGATGAGCTGTGCGCGCACGTGCTCCGCCTGGCCAATGAGCGGGGAGTGCCAGTCGTGGCTGACCCGAAGGGTTCGAATTACATGAAGTACAAGGGCGCGACGCTGGTTTCGCCTAACCGCAAAGAGGCGGAGCTCGCCTTAGGGCGCCCGCTCCAAGGTGATGATGCGATCGCTGCTGGCGCGAGAGAGCTCGCCACAGCTAATGGCATTGAGGCTGCGGTGATCACCTTGGGAGCTGGCGGTATTCACTACTGCGCAACTGATGGGGCTGAGGGACGAGTGTCTGCGAAGGCCCGCGCTGTCTATGACGTGACGGGCGCAGGGGACACAGTCGTGGCTCATCTCGCGTTGTATCTTGGGGGCGGAGCTTCTTTGAGCGAGGCCGTGGAGCTCGCGAATGCAGCTGCAGGCGTCGTCGTGGGGCGTGTCGGAGCAGCTACGGTCACGAGGCGAGAGCTCTCTGGGCGTCTGCGGGCCGGAGAGCCCCTGCGCGGCAAGGTCCTCGCGTCTGATCAGCTCGATGCCCTCTTAGAGAGGTGGCGAACCGAGGGGAAGCACGTCGTCTTCACGAACGGCTGCTTTGATGTCCTGCACCGCGGTCATGTGGAGTATTTGCGCTTCGCAAAACAGCAAGGTGACGTCCTGCTCGTTGGCCTCAATGACGACGAGAGCGTGCGGAGATTGAAGGGTGAGACTCGACCGCTCAATGGCCTCGAAGATCGCCTTGAGGTCTTGGCTGCCTTAGAGCCCGTTGACGCTGTCATCGCCTTCAGCGAAGACACTCCCTTGGCGCTCGTAGAGCGGGTGACGCCGCAGGTCCTCGTGAAAGGTGAGGACTGGAGAGAGCGAGGAGTCGTTGGTCGAGAGTGGGTCGAGCGTCATGGCGGCAAGGTGATCCTCGCGCCGATGGTTCCTGGCCGGTCGACGACCGCGATCCTTAACAAGACTCAAGAAGCGGAGAGCTCAGACTCCTGAGCTCAGAGGTAACTGATCATGCGTGTGCTCTTCGTCTATCCAAACCTCTATACGCAGATGGGGTTCAATCATGGCCTCGCTGCGCTCTCGGCTGTTCTTAAAGAGGCCGGTCATGAGACCGAACTCTTAAACCTAAATGAGAATCTACCTCCTGTTCCGACAGAGGAAGAGGCTTGGGAGCTGCTTCAAACTTGGAGTCCAGGGCTCATCGGCTTCTCATGTCTGACGCAGCAATATGGCTCTGCGCTAGAGCTCGCTCAAAAACTCCGTGAGCGCGCAGCTCGCGAAGGCGTCACGCTTCCACCGCTCGTTGTCGGGGGGATTCACCCGACGATGGTCCCCGAAGAGGTGATGCGAGATGGCGTATGGGATCACGTCGGCGTGGGCGAATGTGAGGACTCGCTCTTAGAGCTCGTTCGTCGCACCGAGGCAGGAGAGCTCGCAGATGACGTGCCGAACTTCTTGTCTTGGCCTGGAGGACAGCGGCCGGAAGAGTTCAGTGATTCGGACTGGACCCGGAATCCAGTCGGCCCCTTCCCCAACTTTCCTGCGCAGCCGCTTCCCGATTACGCGCTCTTCGACACTCAGCGCATCACGGACTTGAAGGACGGCTGGTTCAGCGTGATGACGAGCCGCGGATGTCCTTATCGCTGCACCTATTGCCTAAATCATCGCATCGTTGACACCTATAAGGCGGACTTGAAGGCCAAGGTCGCTGACCTGGGCTTCTTCCGCTTTCGAGATCCAGTGGACGTCGTGAAGGAGCTCAAGCATGTGCTCGCTCACTACGACAGGGTTAAGACCTTCCTCTTCGATGATGACCTGTTCACACAGAACGCTGCTCATGCGATCGCTGTCTGTGCCGAGATGGTGCGTGAGGGAATAGACGTCCCCTTCGTCGTCAACTCACATGTGAAGCGCCTTGACCCTCGGGTCGCTGAGGCGCTCGGCAAAGCAGGCTGCAGCATCTTGAAGCTCGGAATCGAGTCAGGGAGCGCGCGCGTTCGTAAGCAGGTCTTGAAGCGGCACATGACCGACTCGGACATCATGGAGACTGTCGCGAGCGCCGAAGAGCACAAGCTCCACACCTCTGGCTTCCTCATGGTCGGGCTCCCGACAGAGACGAACGAGGAGCGCTGGGAGACGGTCGACCTCCTCGCTGAGACCCGCATCGGTCGCTTCAGAGGCTCCTTCTTCTTCCCTTTTCCAGGCACAGAGGGCTGGGATATGACGGTCGCAGGGGGATACATCAACCCTGATGAGATCGACTCTAAGCGGACCTTCACAGACGGCTCTGTGCTCGACTTTGGACCTGAAGAGAACCTCTTCATCGACAAGCTCGGACGAGCGCTCCCTTGGTTCGTCAACGCACGCATGCAGCGATTCCACTCTGATTCGCCAGCGTCAAAGCGCTACGCGCCTCTCATGGAGCGCGTGATGGCGATGGATGCAAAGGAGTGGGAGGCGTTCATGCCTCAGATTCAAGCTGTGGACGCTGAGTATTCAGCCGCCGCACGCACAGCCGGAGAGCTCCACTATGCGATCAAATACGGCGCGACGATGGGGGTGCGCTCGGATTGGTTCATCGCGGAAGAGGCTGGCACAGAGTGGTACACGGCCGCTGCGGAGGCTAGTGAAGCGGACGTCGAGCTCTTGGGCGCCTCCGCTGGTGCAGGAGCATGAGCGCAGCGAAGCTCTTCGAGGGGCGACGCGTCGCGGTCTTCGGTGATGCGATCTGTGATAGATGGCTGACTTGTGAGCCGCGCAGGCTCTCGCGAGAGGCGCCCGTGATGGTGCTCACTCAGCTAGGTGAGCGCCTCGGGGCTGGCGGCGCTGCAAATGTCGCTCGCAACCTCACCGCGCTAGGCGCTGAGGTGACATGGATAGGGGCCGTCGGGGCCGATCCAAGCGGACGCGAGGTCTTGCGACTCCTCGAAGCTGAGGGGGTCGACACAGGCGATGTGGAGCTGGTCCCTGAGTGGACGACTCCGACTAAGACACGCGTCCTCGCTTCTGAGCAGAGGCGCTACCCGCAACAGGTCATGCGCATCGATCAAGAGCCGCTCACGCCTCTCCCGGCGAAAGCGCGCGAGGCCCTCGCAGCCGCGCTCTCTCGACGAGCGAGCTCCTTCGACGCGGTGCTCTTCTCAGATTATGAGTACGGCAGCTTAGGAGAGGAGGCGGCAGCTGTTGGACGGGAGATCGCGACGAGCGGAACGCCTGCTGTGTTGGACCCTCGTCATGAAGCTCACCGCTTTCACGGATTCACTGCGTGGACTCCGAATGTCGGCGAGCTTGCATTGCTGACAGGCGTCGCGGAGTCCGCGCTCGCCGAGAGCAGGTGCTTAGCTGAAACGGCTCACGCGCTCTTGGAGAAGTTCGATTGTCGATGGATGCTCGTGACTCGCGGAAACCTCGGTATGGCGCTCTTTGGTGAGGGTTTGCCTGGAGGGGGCGTCATGGTTGAAGCCAGCGGCCGAGGAGACGTGACGGATGTCTGTGGCGCAGGAGATACGGCGGCGAGCGTCTTCACCTTGGGCTTGGCATCAGGTGTTGACCCGGTCGAAGCGATGGCGATGGCGAACGTCGCTGCAGGGGTCGTTGTGTGCGAGAGCGGCGCAGCGGTCTGCTCTCCCTTAGAGCTTGAGCAAGCCCTCACGCTGGCACCAGCCGCTGTCCGCCTGGGCCCGATCTCTTGAGCGCTCTCGTAGATCGCGCGGCTCTAGCGCTCGAACTCTCAGAGCTCCGCGCTAAGGGAGAACGCTCAAAGGTCGTCTTGGCGAACGGCTGCTTTGACCTCTTGCATGTCGGTCATGTCCGGTATCTGAGTGATGCAGCCAGCCGGGGGGATCTCTTGGTCGTGGCTTTGAACACAGATCAGTCTGTCGCGCGCCTCAAGGGGCCTAGCAGACCTGTGATCACCTTGGATGATCGAGCCGAGATCATCGGGGCGCTCGCCTGCGTATGGAGGGTCACCTCATTTGAGGAAGAGACGCTCGAAGAGACCTTGAGAGCGCTGCGGCCAGATGTTCACGCCAAGGGTACTGACTACACGCCAGAGACCTTGCCAGAGCGCAGCGTCGATGAGGAGCTAGGGATCGAGATCGCGATCTGTGGCGATCCGAAGACGAGATCGAGCTCCGACTACATTGCCTGATCTTAATTCACAGCTTGTTTCTTACAGGCTGTGTGGGGTGAGCGGCCCGTGGGCTTGCTAGCTTCTGGCGAATGAACGGGCCTAAGAACTCTGATGTCGCCACCGCGCCTGTGCTCGGAGCTAGGATCCGCCTAGGCTTGATGGGCGCGTGTATCGCCGCATATAGCGCTGTATGTGGGATCGGAGGCGGTCTCTTTATGACGCCCATCCTTCACTATGTGAAGAAGATGCCGCTGAAGAACGCTGTCGCGACCTCTCTGGCGCTCGTCTCAGCTTCAGCGACATCGGCGACGATCGCAGAGCTCCTTCACGCAGACAATCAGCTCACTCCAGAGCGTCTGCTCTTGGTGGCCGCTCTCGTGATCGGCTCACTATTGGGCGCTCAGGCTGGCTTCGTCGTCGCTAAGCGCATCGATGTGACCTTTTTGAAGCTCGTCTTTGCGGTCATCTTGGTCATCTCTGGTATGCGGCTCCTGTTCCCCGGGGAGCTACCCGCTGCTGGGCCGCTCGAGCTCGGCGTGAGTCAGATGGAGGTCGCCTTTGCTAGCGTCGTCGGCTTTGCTGCTGGTTTCCTAGCGCCGCTCCTTGGGATTGGAGGCGGGCTCGTAGCCGTTCCAGCGCTCTTCCTCGGTGTCCCCAGTTTGGGCTACTTAGGAGCGCGTGCATGTGGAATGGCGATGGGCGCTTGCGCGAGCTCGCGCTCTCTTTGGCTCTATGCCCGTGAAGGTGTCGTGGACAAGAAGCGCGCGACCGCCTTGGCTTGCGGTGCGCTCATCGGCGCATCCATCGGTGTGCAATTCGTGCACTTTGAAGGCGCCGTGCTCATCGCGAAGAAGCTGATGGGCATCACCCTGTGGGTGGTCTCTGTGCGCTTTGTGATGGACGTCGTCCAGTCACGCAAGAAGAGTTGAGAGCTCAGGCGTAGATGCCGCGCAGCTGGTCTGCAGCGGCGACTCGCTCTACTGCGACGATGCTGGCTGCCTTGCGCATGTGAACGCCCTCTCTGTCTTGAATCTTCAAGACTGAGTTCCAGCCCTCTGCCATGAAGCGCCTGAGACGCTTCTCGATGACCGGCTCGATCCAGGCGTAGCCCATGCGGTTTTGGACCCACTCAAAGTAGCTCATCACGACTCCGCCGCCGTTGGCGAGGATGTCGGGAACTACAGGGATGCCACGCTCTTCTAGGATCTTGTCAGCTCGTGACGAGGTCGGCCCGTGAGCGCCTTCAACGATCACCTTGCAGTTGACCTCTTGCGCGATCTTTGAGTGGATCGCGTTCGCTGTCGCGCAGGGGATCAAAACCTCGCATGGTTTGCAGAGGAGCTCTCGGTTGTTGATGCGCTCGAAGTCGCCGGGGCACTCCAGCAGGCTCCCGTTCTCTTTACGCCAAGCGAGGATAGTCTCGATGTCCAGGCCGTTGGGGTTGTAGAAGGCGCCGTGGACATCAGAGATCCCGCAGACCTTGTAGCCATCGGCTGCCAGAATCCTTGCCAAACTACCACCGACGGTGCCTGCGCCTTGGATGATGACGCTCATCCCCTTGGGAGAGAGCTTGAAGCGCTCGACTGCTAGGCGAAGGATGACGCGCAGGCCTTGGGAGACAGCGTCTTGGTGGCCGAGCGTGCCTCCCATCTCTGTGGGCTTGCCTGTGACCGCTCCGTTTTGCGTGACTCGGTCGTGTGTCGAGACGGTGTCGAGCACCCATGCCATGGTCTGTTCGTCGCTGCCCACATCAGGCATGAAGACGTCTCGCTCAGGGCCAATGTCCGAGAGGAGGCTGGCGGTATAGCGTCGAACTGCTCGTTCCATCTCTCCGGCGGAGTGATCCTTCGGTTCGATTCTTAGTCCGCCAGCAGCTCCTCCAAAGGGGACGTTGAGCAGCGCGCACTTCCACGTCATCCAGGCTGCGAGCGCCCGAAGTTCGACGATGCGCATGTTCTCAGAGATGCGAAGCGGGCCGAGGAAGGGGCCGAGCCCAGCGTTGTGCTGGATGCGGAAGCCGTCGAGGACCTCCATGGAGCCGTCGTCGAGCCTGACTGGGACGCTGAACGAGATCTCCCGGTCACACTTTCTGAGGATCCGGTATTCAGCTGGGTCGATGCCGAGGCTCTGAGCCGCGTCGTCGAAGCTGCTCATCATCGTCGCGAAGGGGGTCTCTTCGTCAAGGAGAGGTGTGCTCGGTAGCGCCTCGTCCTCGTAGATGTCTCCTAGGAGATCTGAGTCTGTGGGGTTGTCGCTCATCAGGCAAAGACACCGCGCATGCGGTAGACACGAGCGACTCGATCGATCGCTACGAGGTAGGCCCCGGTTCGCATGTTTACATTGTGTAGCTCAGCCATGTCTGCCACGGAGTGGAAGGCCTTGACCATCACCTGCTCGAGGCGACTGTTCACGATCTCCTCGGTCCAGAAGTAGCCCATGCGGTCTTGGACCCACTCGAAGTAGCTGACGGTGACTCCGCCTGCGTTCGCGAGGATGTCAGGAACGACCATCACGCCGCGCTCATCGAGGATCTCTTGTCCGCGAGGAGTGGTGGGGCCGTTTGCTCCCTCCACGATCAACTGGGCTTGGATGCGCCCAGCGTTCTCAGAGGTGATTTGGTTCTCAGTTGCGGCAGGGACGAGCAGCTCACAGGGGAGCTCGAGCTGCTCCTTGTTGTCGAGGTAGTCCGTGTCGGGGTAACCCTCGAGGCGTCCGTTCTCTTTCATGTAATCCATGACGGCCGGCATGTCGAGCCCGCCTTGATCGTGGAGACATCCATACATGTCGCTGATGGAGACGATCTTGTAGCCCTCGCGGTGCAAGAGGAGCGCGCCGATGCCGCCGACGTTGCCGCAGCCTTGCACGACTACGCGGGTGTCTTCGGGGGAGCGACCGAGCTTCTTCATGGCTTCGCGGCAGATGAGCATCACGCCTCGTCCGGTGGCCTCTCGGCGTCCGTGGCTGCCACCGATGACGATGGGCTTGCCTGTGACGATAGCTGTCGTCGTTCTCCTAACGTGCATCGAGTAGGTGTCCATGATCCATGCCATGGTTTGCTCGTTCGTGTTCATGTCAGGAGCGGGGACGTCTCGGTCGGGACCGAGGATGTCCATGATCGAGACGGTGTAGCGTCTGGTTAGACGCTCGAGCTCACCTTGTGAGAGTTCGCGTGGATCGCAAATGACTCCACCCTTGCCGCCACCAAAGGGGATGTCGACAACGGAGCACTTCCATGTCATCCAAGCTGCGAGAGCGCGGACCTCATCGAGGTTCACATCAGGCGCGAAGCGTATGCCGCCTTTGCAGGGACCTCGACTGAAGTTGTGTTGGACGCGGTAGCCGGTGAAGACTTGGATCTCTCCATCGTCTTTCACGATGGGGAGTGACACTGTCAACTCGCGGTCGGGCTGTCGGAGGACTTCCCTCGTTCCAGCGTCGAGGCCAAGCAGGTCAGCAGCGAGGCCGAACTGGTGTGCCATCGAGTGGAAGGGGTTGAGCTCGTCGCGCGTTTCGCTGTTGTTGTTTTTTGTTGAGCCGTCGGACATGGGTGCAGGCGGGTGGCCATCCGTGGTGGTTTCGAAGCCCTCGCTGATCAAAGCCAGCGAAGAGGTCATTTCGGTTCTGCGTATTCGAGTGTAGAGACGCTAGAAGGGAAACCTCTGAAAGGAGATTTTTCTTTCAGATGGGTGCACAATTCACGGCGCCCTAGGAGGCGTTCTTGGATCAACCCCAATCAGAAGAAGACTTTGAGATGCGCAGCTTCCTCGAGAAGTGTCTCAAAGGGAGCCCCGGAGAGTTGTTGCGGGCGGTCCCCGGGAGGGAGACATATGCCGTAGAGACCCCAAGAGGGGCGAATTGGGTGGTGAAGCGCTTCAATTCAGCCTGGTGGCTTCGGAGTCAGGCCAAGCGAGAGTTCGACGCCATCTCAGCGCTGAGGGCTCTGGGAATCTCAGTTCCACGTCCTCTGGCCTATATCGAGCGAGGGGGAGGATCTCTCCTCGCGATGGAGCGAATCTCGTCAGGCTCAACCCTCCGGGAGGCGCTGGCGACCACGGCGACAGCGGAATCGGAGAGGCTGATGGCTCAACTCCTTGAGCTGGTCCTCTCTCTTCATTCTGCTGGCTGGCATCACCGTGACCTCTACCTTCATCACATCTTGGTTGACGCTAGAGGTGAGCTCGTCCTCATCGACCTCGGGAGAGCGAGGAGACCGCTCTGGGTTCGGAGGCGCTGGTTTGCGAAGGACATCGCTGCGCTCCTGTTCTGGACGCCGCGCGAGGTCAGCGATCGAGAGCGCTTGAGGTTTTTGATTCGCTACATGAATGGGATGAAGATGCTCAAGCGGGGAGAGCGACGGCGCTTCATCATGGATGTCTTGTTGCGACGTGAGCGAATGGCGAGGCATCGTCCTCGGCATGGAGAGAGCGCTGAGTGGGGACCTGCGTGATGGAGTGCCTGGCTGTCATCGCGCCACGCTCCTCTCATGAGGCGCGCGCTGCTGCGCCTGCGATTCGCGCGCTTCATCGAGCTCGTGTCGCGCCCTTGATCAGCGTCTTTGCGACGCGAGATGCGTGCGCTGCCTTAGCGAGCGAAGGACTCAGAGCTCAGCTCATGGAGGGAGGGATCGAGGAGACGATCCGTTCCATCAGCGCAGACGGAGCGATCTTGATGGATCCCAGCGGATCAGACGCTGTCGATGCACGGGCAGGTGGAGCCCGCTTGCGCTTTGGCTGGGGGGAGAGGCTCGGCGCTTTGACGCACGCCGTTCGACCAGCGCGCTTCAATCGAGCGACTTATCGCCCTCTGCCAGAGAGGACGTATCTGGATCTCGTGGGTCTCTGTGGCGCGCTCTCCGAGGAAACGCGGCCCGCGACGGAGGTGTGCCTGCCAGAAGGCCGCGTCCTCATTCGATTGCCAAATTGGTTGGGTGACATCATTCAATGCGAGCCGCTCCTGCGCTCCTTCGTGGGCACAACAGAGCGTCTGAGCTTGATCGGTCCGCGGATCGCAGAGCGCCTCTTTGGCGAGAGCATGAGCGGGGCGCGCTGGCTAGATCGCGACTCCAGCGCGAGCGCTTGGCGTGATCATGATCTCGCTCTCCTCTTGGATGGTTCGTTCCGGAGCGCCTATAGGGCTGCGCGCGCTCGAATCCCTCGCAGAGTGAGCTGGGCGCGCGGCGCTAAGTCGATGCTCCTGACTGATGCGCTCTCGCCTCCGAGGGAGCTAGGCTTGCCCGCGATGGGGTGCGGTGTCCGAGGCTCTGCGCCGCGTTGGCTAGCGCGACCCTTTGATGTCTCGGTCGGAGAGCTGGCGAGCGCCGCTGGACTGAAGATCACACACGAGGCACCTCGACTGAGCGTCTCTGAAGCAGGTCGAGCGAGCGCCGAGAGCTTGCTGAGCTGCGCAGGTGTTGGGACCGGAGAATCCTTTGTACTCGTCGCGGCCGGGGGTCGACCTGGGTCCGCAAAGCGGGCGCCCGCAGCGACGATTCGAGCTGTCTTAGACGCCTTCAGGCGCGAGAGCCCCCTCCCTGTGCTCCTGACCTGTGGTCCTGGAGAAGAAGAGCACCTCGCCCTCCTTAAGCAAGAGGGGCTCCCGAGCGGCGTGAGCGACTGTGGAGTGACCGACCTAGAGTCGCTCTCTGGTCTCCTTGAGCGCGCTGGGGCTCTCCTGACGGCTGATAGTGGCCCTAGGCACCTAGCGGCAGCGCTGGGACGGCCAGCTGTCGTTCTCCACGGGCCGACGGATCCAAGGCACTCAGGGGTAAATGGGGCTGTCGTGAAGGTCTCTCGGATAGAGGTGGAGTGCGGTCCCTGCCACGAGGAGAGGTGCCCTCTCAGCGGGGATGAGCACATGGCTTGTTTTGGCCCGAGTCACTCAGGGCGGGCTGCCGCTATGCTCTGTGAGCTGTTGGCCTGAATATTCCAGCGGAGACCACACCATGAGCAGAGTTGAAGAAGAGTTCCCGTCCGATATCCCTCTAGACTCGAGCCTCGTCTCCTGTCGCCGCACCGGTCACCTCGCATGGTTGACCATCGAGCGCCCGCAGGTGATGAACTGTCTTTCATTTCCAACGCTCAAGCGCTTTCGGATGTTGCTGGAAGAGCTGAGGGAGGACCCTGACTTACGCTGCATTCTCATCACAGGTGCAGGTGAGAAGGCGTTCTGTGCTGGCGCAGATCTGAAAGAGCGTCGCACGATGCCTGAAGAGCGCGTCCCTCACTTCGTAAGAAACATCAGGGCCTTGATGGACGATGTTGAAACGATGCCTCAGCCGACGATCGCCGTGAT
>JAPKBY010000427.1 GCA_028823185.1 Planctomycetota bacterium | reverse complement strand
CGAACTGCACCTTCTACATGATGCATCAGATCGGTCTCGCCGGTCTCATGCGACGGACAGCTGATCCATATGCCTACGAGGTCTATGCGCACCTGCAGCCCTTGAACGAGTTCATCTCGATCAGCGCCTTCTGCCTCTTCCTCTGGCAGGGCATCTTCGTCTTCAACTTCTTCAACAGCATCTATCGCGGCAAGCGCATCGGGCGCAACCCGTGGAAGGCGAACACGCTCGAGTGGGACGCGCCCTCACCTCCGGGGCACGGCAACTTTGACAGAGAGCTCCGCGTCTATCGCGGCCCCTATGAGTACGCCTCACCGCTCGTGGAAGAGGACTACTTGCCGCAGACACGCAACATCGACTGAGCCTGGCTTCGCTCGATTCATACTCCATGACCGCTCAGGCCCAAACCATCCCGCTCACGCCCCCCGGCGCCGCGACGCATTTCTTCGCGCGCTTGGTGGTTGCGGCGACCTTGCCGCTGATCCTCTTTGGAGGCAGCGTCACCTCTTTGGATGCCGGGATGGCGGTCGATGGTTGGTTGAAAGTGCAGTCCTCGCAAGGTGAGCGCCTGCTCTGGCTTTATCCGCTGGAGGATTGGTTCCGCAACATCGGTCAGTTCGTAGAGCACAGCCATCGCATGGTGGGGACGCTCGTCGGGCTCTTCGCGATCGGTGCAGTACTCTCAGCCTTCATCGAGGGAGCATCGGTCGCGGCACGCCGCGCGACCTTGATCGCGCTCATCGCTGTCTGTGTGCAAGGTGCGGTCGGTGGCTTTCGAGTGCTTGAGAACAGCGAGAGCTTGGCTTTCTTACACGGCGCGCTCGGTCAGGCGGTCTTCGGTGCGATCGTGGCTGCTGCTGTGATCAGCTCTCCGCGCTGGATGAACGCCGAGCCGACTCGCAGCGCTGAGGCGCTCGGGCTTCGACGGACGGCGAGCAACGCTGTGACCTCAGTCTTCTTGATGATCGTCGCCGGCGCTTGGTTGCGTCATACAGATGAGCCTGTCGCCCTCGCTGTGCACCTCATGGTGCTGCTCTACACAGCGGCCTCAGTCTTCGCGCTCGTTCACAAGCTTCGCAAAGCCACATCTGGAGCTCACGCTGAGTGGTTCTCAGTGTGTGGCAAGCGCATCGTTCAGCTCTTTGGTCTGCAAGTCGTCTTGGGGATCTTCGCCTTCGCCGCGGTCTTCCTTTGGTATGGCCCCTCTGCGACAGGCGTGCATGACTCCATTCTCCCGACCTTACATGTCCTCGGAGGCGCGCTGTTATTAGGGCAGTGTGTCGCGAGCAGGCTATGGGTCGGCAAGCTCCTCCAACAAGGTGAGGCGGCATGAGGTCTGCAAGCACGATCACGCTAGAAGGGCGCGAGGTCTCAGCGACCTTCGGTGACTGGGCAGAGCTCTTGCGCCCGAAGATCGCTGGCATGGTGGCATTCACGGCCTTCATCGCTGCCTTGCTCGCTCGTGGACCTGGCGCGAGCCTCGCGGCAGCGTTTGAGATCAGCCTCTGGGTGACCCTCTCTGCGGGAGCTGGCAGCGTGCTCAATCAAGTCCTTGAGCGCGATACGGACGGCTTGATGGAGCGCACAGCGAAGCGTCCCTTGGTGAGGGGAGTCATCTCCTCACGCGACGCGATCCTCTTCGCGGCGTTCCTCATGGTGGTCCCTCTCGTGGCCCTCGCGCTGCGTTTCTCAGTCCTCTCCTCGCTCCTCGCTGCGGGGACCTTGCTGCTCTATATCGCGATCTACACGCCGCTCAAGCGCGTCAGCGCTCTGAACACGGTGCCCGGTGCGGTCGCTGGAGCAGCGCCGCCGGCCATCGCCTGGGCAGCGGTCACAGGCTCACTCGACGGCTGGGGTGTCTGGCTCACAGCCATCCTCTTCGTCTGGCAGTTCCCGCACTTCATGGCCATCGCTTGGATGTACAAGGACGAGTATCGAGGCGCAGGCCTGAGGATGCTCGCTGGTGAGGTCGGCGGTGAAGAGATCGCCGGCAGACACGCTTTACAGCAAGCGCTCCTGCTCATGCTGCTCGTCTTACTCCCCGGCGTCCAAGGCGCTGCGGGACCAGTCTTTTCCATCGGTGCCCTCATCGCGGGTGTCGGTTATGCGGTCTTTGCTCTGCGCTTTGCCCGCCAACAGTCCAGACCTCGGGCTCGGGGACTCCTCCTCGTCTCGTTGTTCTATATCCCTCTCGTCTTTTCCCTTGCCCTGTTCGATCCCATCGTCCAATTAACGATCCGGAGCTGAACCCATGAGCAATCCCATCGAAGCCTACGACCCCGCGGTTGACGCCCCGGCTCACCATCATCCGATCTATGACTACGAGAGCGGCCCCCCGGTCGATCGCGGCAAGTTTGCGATCTGGCTCTTCCTAGCGACGGAGGTGATGTTCTTCACCGGCCTGATCGGGACCTACATCGTGCTC
>JAPKBY010000024.1 GCA_028823185.1 Planctomycetota bacterium | reverse complement strand
GCGCAGCGACTACTTCGCTATAAGAAAGGACCGCGACCTTTGGCATGGACGCGCGAACCAGCTCGCCGACGAAACGGCGAACGTTTGAACGAACAAGCAAGACGACGTCCTTACCTGTCTTGGTTGACTGAGTTATCTGTTCGCCGATCTGCTCGACGAGCTGTTGGAGCCATGCCGGCGTAACCGTTCCTGAGTCGTCACTCATGCCGACCCCGACAGCGCTCGCTAAACCAGCCTCAACCTCCGGGTCGAGCGTGACGGCGTGGACGACTCCACCTGCGTCTGCATACTGTTCACAGAGCGCGCGACCGAGGCGTTGACGCACCAACTCAGTCAATGTCTCCGGATCTTTTGTGCGCGTGGCGTTGTCTGCGAGGACCTCAAGGATCGTCGGCATGCTTCGCAATGAGACGTCCTCACGGAGGAGGTTGCGCAAGACTTGCTGCACCTCTCCAAAGCCCATCTTCTCCGGGATCAGCTCATCCACGACGCTAGGGGCAGCCTTACGTGCGCTCTCTACGAGCTCTTTGGTGTCATCGCGGTTGAGGACCTCAGGCAGGGAGATCCTGAAGCTCTCTGAGAGGTGTGTGACGATCACGCTGACGGGGTCAATGACCGTATAGCCAGAGAGCTCAGCGTTGTCGCGTTGTGTCTCGTCGATCCACCAAGCGGGGAGACCAAAGGCTGGGTCGACCGTCTCCTCTCCACGGATCTTGCCGTTAGCTGTGCCGCTATCCATGGCGAGGAAGCGACCTGGCGTCACCTCACCACGCGCGACCTCATACCCGCCGACGAGCAATCGATAGCTCGAGGGGCCGAGACGCACATTGTCTTTGATTCGTACTGGCGGAAGGACGACGCCTTCATTGAGGGCGAAGCGCCGGCGCAATTGGCTGACGTGTTCAAGCACGCCTCCACCTGCGGGATCGGAGACGAGCGGGATCAAGCGATACCCGACCTCAAGAGAGAGCCTGTCTACGTGCAAGAGCTCGTCGACGTTCTCATCTTCACTGCCGGTCTCCTCTGCCTTCACGGGCTCCTCCTCTTCGTTCGCCTCGAGAGCGCCCTCGGGGAGATCCTTGGTGTTCTTCCAAGTCACCGCGAGCACTGTCGCGAGCAGGAAGAACGGGATGCGAGGCATTCCGGGGAGACAGCCGATGACGAAGAGCATCCCCGCAGAGATGAGCGTGGCCTTAGGGCGACCGCCCACCTGCCCGAGGAGGTTTTGTCCGATGCTCTTGGCCTCGGAGTTCTTAGTCACCAAGACGCCAGCAGCGGTCGAGATAAAGAGCGCGGGAATCTGACTGACGAGTCCGTCACCGATGGTCAGCTTGCTGTAGGTCTCACCGGCCTCTGCCAGGCCCATGCCGTTGGTCATCGCGATCGCGATTCCTCCGACCAGGTTCAAACCTGTGATGATGAGGCCCGCGATAGCGTCGCCTCTCACGAACTTACTGGCACCATCCATGGCGCCGAAGAATTCGGCCTCTGTAGCGACCTTCTTGCGCCTAGCTTTTGCTTCATCAGCGTCGATCAATCCTGAGTTGAGGTCAGCATCGATCGCCATCTGCTTGCCCGGCATGGCGTCCAAGACAAAGCGAGCTGCGACCTCACTGATTCGTCCAGAACCCTTGGTGATCACGACGAACTGAATAACGATCAAGACGAGGAAGACCACCAAACCGACGGTCAGGTTCTCTCCTGTCACATAGTTACCGAAGGCTGTAATGATGCTGCCAGCCTCACCTCCAGAGAGAATGAGCCTCGTTGAGGCGACGTTCAGTCCCAACCGAAACAAGGTCGAGAAGAGCAAGATGGTCGGAAAGGTGGAGAGCTCGGTCGCTCCACGCGCGTTCATCGTCAACATCAACAGCAGAACTGAGATGGTGATGTTCGTCGCGAGGAGGAGGTCCAAGGCAGCCGGCGAAATAGGCGTGATCAGCGTCACGAGGAGCCCGAGGACTCCGACGCCCATGAGGGCATCGGCGTAGCGCCTCAAAAAGCCACCAGCGCTGTTCACTCCGCCGCTTGATTCAATTGTTTTTGTCAATTCCATAGTTCAGTTCAGTAGGGAGTCAGACTCCGACGACGCGCCTCTCGACGCGGTATACATAGGCGAGCACGGCGGCGACGGCCTCGAAGAGGTCAGCCGGGATCTCATCTCCAATCTCGGCGCGTGCGTGCAGTGCGCGAGCGAGCGGACGATCCTCAAACAAGGTCACCCCCGCCTCACCACCGATCTCTTTGATCTTCTTAGCCACGGCGTCTACGCCCTTGGCGACGACCCTGGGCGTGTCTCCACCCTCAACGTCTCGCTCATATTTGAGCGCGACCGCGTAGTGAGTCGGGTTGGTGACGATGACCGTCGCCGTGGGGACATCAGCCATCATCCTGCGGCTCGCGACCTCGCGTTGGATCTGACGAATGCGCGCTTTCATGTGAGGGTCACCTTCAGTGTTCTTCATCTCTTCCTTCACCTCTTGCTTCGTCATGCGCTGTTCTTTCGTGTGCTGCCAACGCTGAAAGAGGAGGTCGATGAAGCCGAGCGTAAGGATCGCGAGCATCGCCCCTGAGACACAGCGGACGATGATCGAACCGACCATCTGAAGAGTGGGGCCAAAGTCCGCTCCAGAGAGCGCGCTCATCTTGGGAAGCTGAAGCCAACCCAAGACAGCGATCGTCCCCATCACCACGAGCACCTTCGCGAACGCCATGCCAGCCCTGACTGCGCTGCGCGCGCTGAACAGCCTCTCGAGGCCTTTCTTAGGACTTATCTTTGAAGCATCAAAGCCAATGGACTTGGGAGTAATCTGCAAGCCCGCCTGTGAGTAGCCGACGAGGGCAGCGACACAGAGCGCTGGAAGAATGAAGAGAATGAACTCCGTACCGATGGAGCCGATCGCGTCGCTCACGAGCTGAGCTGCCTCTCCGCTCTCTAAGGGCGTCGTCGGGTTCACGCCGATCCGGCTCAGTGAGCTCACCAGGAGCCCGCCGACGGCCTCTGCCAAGAAGCCGCCCATAATCAAGAAAGACCCGCCCACTGCAAGGAGTGAAGAAGCGGAGATCGCCTCGGTCGACATGCCGACCTGACCCTTCTCACGCGCCTCGCGCATGCGTTGCGGCGTGGCTTCCTCTGTCTTTTGCTGCTTGTCTTGTTCTTCAGCCACTAGAGGACCTCCAAGAAGCCGACGAGGCCTGTATCCAAGCGCTCATAGAGCACGCGTAACGCGGGCGCGAGCAACGGGGCGAAGAGAAAGAGGGCGATCAACGCGGCGCTAATTCTCAAAGTGAAGCCGACCTCGAGGACGTTCATCTGCGGAACAGCGCGCGCCAAGAGTCCGATCAAGATTGAAACCAAGAGCAGCACAACCATCACCGGGGCCGCGAAGGTGATCCCAGCTCTGAAGAGCTCTCCGAAGAAATCTATGAGGTATGGGATGATCCCTTCAGAGAAGTCCACCGTGCCGATCGGCGCGCTGAGGAAGGTCTCGCTCAACGCACGCAAGATGAGGTGGTGCCCATCTACCGCAAGGAGACCTAAGAAGAAGAAGGCCTCATACATTCTCGTGATGAGAGGAGTGTTGATGCCCGTTGAGGGGTCAACCTGACTAGACATGTTGAAAGCCATCTCGTGTCCGATCAGCTCTCCACCCACTCGGACTGCGATGACTACGGCCTGAAGGACGAAGGCCAACGAGAGCCCAATGAGCGCCTCGCGCATGCAGAAGAGGGCGTACTCCACTGGACCGATCGCTTCGGTCAGCGGCTCTCCTGTCGCCCCATAGAGCGCAAGGGAAACGGCCGCGACCAGCGCCACCTTATAACCAGAGAACGCAGCGCCATTACCCAAGAGCGGAGTGGCGAGCAGGAGCGCGCTCGTCCGCACGAGGTAAAGGCCAAAGGCCGCGATGGTTCCGAGGGGGATCACTGTGAAACTCCGAGTTCGGCTCAGCTGAGCCCAAATTCAATGAGTTGACCGAAGACCCGCTCTGCGTAGTCACGGATGACCTGGAGCGCGGGTGCGAGCAAAAGCAACACGACCATGAGCACGGCCAGCATCTTCGGCACGAGCGAGAGCGTCTGCTCTTGGACGCTGGTGAGCGCCTGGAAGAGGCTGACGGCGACGCCGACGACTAGGCCGACGAGCAAGACAGGTCCTGCGAGCAGGAGAGCCGTGAGCAGGAGATCGCGCACGAGGTCAGAGATGTAAAGGTCGGGGCTCATGAGGTGTCTCCTAGGCCATCACTTGAAACGACTTGATCATTGAGGTGCAGATAAGCCCCCACCCGTCGACGAGCACGAAGACGAGGATCTTGAACGGAGTAGAGATCATCACTGGCGGCAACATGAACATGCCCATTGAGAGCAAGATCGAGCTGACGACGAGGTCGATGACGAGGAAAGGCAAGAAGAGCAAGAAGCCCATCTGGAAGGCCGTCTTTAACTCGCTTAACACGAAGGCCGGCACGACGACTCGGATGGGGAGCTCTTCTGCGCCCTCCTCTAGGTCTTGATAGTCAGCGAGTTCGACGAAGAGCTGTATCTCAGCTTCTCTCGTGTTCGCGACAAGGAAGCCTCGCAGCTCTTGCCACGCGTTTTCCCCCGCCTCTTCGAATGAGATCTCTTCAGCGCGATAAGGCGCGATCGCCGCATCGTTGATGCGCTCTGCGACAGGTGCCATCACAAAGCAGGTCAGAAAGAGAGCTAGACCGATAATGACAGGGTTCGGAGGGAGCTCGTTGACACCGAGCGCACGACGAACGAAGGAGAGGACGATCACGATCCGCGTAAAGCTGGTGACTGTTACAAGGACCGCGGGCAGCATCGAGAGGATGGTCAGGAGGACCGCAATCTCGATCGCGCTAGAGAGTGACCCGGCTCCAGGGTCATCCGTTAAAACAGCGCTAGCCTCCACGGCCTCTTGGGCGAAGCCCACGGAGCCAAGGAGCACCACAGCGATGAACGCAGTGAGCGGTCGGAGGAGACTACTCATCCGACGAGCTCTCCTATGCCTTGTGTTGTGCCTTGAGACTTGGTCGCTCGCGCCTTTCGGCCAGGCATGGCACGAGAGATGAGGTCGAGCGCTTGTTCGAAGGACTCTTTATCAGCAGGGGCTTTGGTCTCCGCCTCATTGGCGATCACGCCGTCGAGCTCGCTGATAGACGAGATCTCCTTGTCCCCGAGCCCGATCAGGAAGGCCCTGTCGTAGCAACGAACGACAGCGAGCTTCTGCTTGCCTCCCATCGGGAGGACATCGAGGATCTGAAGATTCCTCTTAGAGGCGCGTGAAGTGAGGTTACCCGCGATGAGCTTCTTGAAGCCCCAGGCGAGGAGCGCGATCGCTCCCAGCAAGACGCCGCAGACGGCGAAGTAACGAGTGAGGTCGGGGCCGGTGTTGGCGCCGGCTTCTGTGATGAGTGCTGTAGTTAGTGCATGCATGGCAAATCCAGTGGTTCGAACCACCCGCTAATAGCAATGCACGTGCCAAGCACGAAGGCCCCCTTCTTGGGGCCGGGAGGCGGAGTTCACTCAACGCCTCGATCCTCTTCTGTCTAAAAACTCAACAGTCGCGGTGTCGAATTAATCGACACTCGGGCCGTCGCAGATCCTATGCCCGCACGTCGCAAGAGCTGCCGTCTGCGATGGGCGCGTCGGAGCCGAGCGTTCTTTTGATCCTTTGTGCTCCGGCGACCAAGGCACCAGCTGCGTCACGTTGATGCTCAACCACACCCCTCGCGATCGCGTTCAAGCGTTGGGCTTTTAAGAGCACAGGCTTGGCCTCCTCTAGCTCAGCCGACTCACACTCCGCCGTCACCTGCACTAGCGAGGTCGTCAGCTCGTGGCAGCGCATCTGCAGGTGCCCTACGACCTCTGCGCTCGCGCCTCCTTCACCGAGGACGCCCAGCAGCTCCTTGAGGGAGGCCTCAAGCGCCCCCGCAGCCTCTTGAACATGGTTCACGCGGCGCTCTCATTGCTTGTCGCCAGCGAAGTTCCCGCTTGGACCCAAGCGTCCTTCAAGATCTCTAAGACCTCTCGAGCGTTCGCCAAAGCACCAACCTCCCCCTCTGACATCGCGCGCGCGAACTCGTCTTCACAGAAGAGATAGAGCCCTTGAAGCTGCTCGCAGATCTCTTGATCCCGGTTCGGGTCCAGGCTGATTCTGAGCTCTTTAACGATCGCGTCCGCTCTCCCTATCCAGGCGCGGCCTTCTGGGGTCTCCAGGCCACCCTTCTCTGCGCGATCAAGAAAGCGCAGGGCGCCCTCATATAGCATTCGAACGATCTTCAACGGGGGAGCCGTCTCAACGGAGGCGGCCATGTAGGCGTTAGCGGGGTTTGTTGTCTTCATTTTGCTGAGGCTAGTTGAGCCCGGAGAGGGCGTTTTGAAGGGCTGCGCCTTGGGAGTTGAGCCCAGACATCAGCTCTTCAAGAGCGGTAAAACGCCGAATGAGGCGCGATTCGTATTGAATGATGTAGGTCTCGCGATCCTCGATGCGATCGTTGAAGCGCTCAATGCGCGCGTTGATCGAGTCTTTTCGAGAGTCAAAGATCCCGTTGATTGTCGAGCCACCGACGTTGTCGAGGACGCCAAACATGGCGTCAATCGCGCGATCAAGCGAGCTCGCTAACCCAGAGTCCACCGTCCCGGTATCTGTGTAATAGCCCGGTGTGTTTTCAGCTGCGCCGGCGTTGTCAAAGCCGTCGAGGTCCGCAAACAAGTCCACGATCGCCTCGAGATTGCCGCTGAGTTTTGCGCTCAACTTGTCGCTGTCGACGCTCAAGGTCCCATCGTTTTCACGATCGATTCCTATCAAGCCCAGGGTCGAGTAACCCTCTGTGTCAGCTTGAACCGTCGCTATATCGACGTCGAAGAGAGCGCTGTCTATCGACCTTTTGACCTGTGAGAGAAGGTTGTCTCCGAAGAGATCCCCGCCTGCCCCACCTTCTTCGGTGTAAGTGTTTTGCTCGTTGATGAAGCCCACGACATCGTTGTAAGAATCAACGAGGTCTTGGATTTTCTGTGTGATTGCCTCGCTATCCGCCCCTACTTGAATCGTGACCTCTTGTGTGGGATCCGCGGAGAGCAGGTCAATGCTGACCCCTTCTAAGACATCGTCAAAATCGTTCGTCGCTCTCTCGATGGTGATGCCATCTAGAACGACGATCGCGTTTGATGCCTGCACGACGTGATTGGGACCACCCGGCGTGCCATCAAGCGTGAGGCCTGCGATCGAGCTCGAGAGACCACTCACGGCGAAGTCCGTCCCGGTCTCATCAGAGGCTAAGACGAGCTGCCAGTCTGGTGATGACTGAGTCCCCGCATTCACCACTGAAGATGTGACGTCGTCCCCCGCAGCCATATTGATAGCGGCAGAGATGTCGTAGAGGCTCGACCCTGCGGCTGTCACCGGCACGTTGTAACTCGTCCCGTTCACCGAAAAGGAGACTGACTCTCCATCTGCAGAGGCCAGGTTTACGCTCGGGTCCGTGACCCCATTGAATGACCAACGGTCTGCCTGCGCGAGCTGCTCGACTGTGAGTGTGTGAGAGCCGCTCTGCGCCTCTCCTGTTGTACTTACGTTTGCGATGCCTTCGTGGCTGACGCTCGCCGTATATGAAAGGAAGCTTTCCGAGCTAGACAAGGCCGCTGCGTTGGTCTGCAAGCTCTTGACGAGCCCACTCAATGTCCCGATCAGGTCGAGGCGTGACTGCTCTGTAGCCTTCTGCGCCTCTAGCTTGTGGATCGGTAAGCGCTCAATAGAGATGAGCTGCTGAATGATCGTGTTTGTGTCGAGGCCGCTGGCCAATCCGCCGAATGTGAACATTGTTTATCCGTATGAAGGGGTTTCCTGCGCTGTTATCGGGAGCAATCGATGTGTGCGTTAGCTCTGATTGAGAGGCTTTTTAAAGCTTTCCCGCTCCGAACTACCGGTCATGAACATGCTTCTAGATGTGTAGAAGTTTTTTCCTGATGTCGCTCTTTCATGAGCTAACTCCTCAACAAAAGAAGGGAGGGGATCCTCTCGGAGCCCCTCCCTGTTTTAGATATCGCTTCGCCTTCAGCGGCGAAGCTCAGCTTTAGTTCAGCAGTGAGAGCGCGAGCTGAGGCTGCAAGTTCGCCTGAGCAAGCACTGAGACGGCCGCCTGCTGGAGGATGGTGTTCCTCGTGAGGTCAGCAGTCTCCCAGGCAACATCAACGTCGCGGATGCGGCTCTCGGCGGCCGAGAGGTTCTCCGTGGTGTTCTGGATGCTGGCAAGAGTGCTTTGAAGGCGGTTCTGGAAAGCACCCATGGTGCCGCGGAAGTTGCTGACGGTGTCCTGAGCCGCGTCGAGTGCGGTGAGGGCAGCGTTAGGGTTACCCAAGGACGAGATGTCGAGGGCGTCGATCGCGAGGGCAACTGATTGCATGTCCTCGAGTGCGATCGTGATGGTGTCGCCAGCGTCGATTCCGACCTGGATTGCCATCGTGCTACCTGCTGTGTTCAGCAAGTTGACACCGTTGAACTCGGCGTTGTTAGCGATACGATCGACCTCTTCGAGAAGTTGATCAAACTCAGCACCCAAGGTGTCCTTGTCGGTGTCTGAGAGGGTGCCGTTGGCTGATTGAACAGACAACTCACGCATACGGCCCAAGATGTTGCTCACTTCGTTAAGAGCGCCTTCGGCGGTCTGAACGAGGCTGATGCCGTCCTGGGTGTTGCGTCCTGCGACGCCGTATGAGCTGATTTGAGAGCGCATGCGCTCTGAGATAGCGAGGCCGGCTGCGTCGTCAGCAGCTGACACGATACGCATACCGGAAGAAAGACGGGCGAAGTTGCCCTGAAGCCTACTGGTGACAGCGAAGAGGTTTCGCTGTGCGGTGAGTGAGGCAATGTTTGTGTTAACGCGGAGTCCCATAATGGTCACTTCCTTAATGAAGAGTTGAGTTGGGCTGGGGGCCCAGAGGTTGTTTGCGTCGTCGCTTGTCAGCTGACCTCGGAGTGAGACCACTTCGGAGACCGAAATGGGGCTCACAAATACACGGTGAAGATCGTGCTGATTGAGCGGGACGCGTTCGTTGGGTTCTAGAGAGCCTCTCCTTCGAGAGTGTGGCCGGCGGCGACTGTGTGTCGTCGTTCACTGGCACGGCAAGTTTTCGGACGGCCCGAACTTGGCTTGAGCTTCGAATATAGGTTTTCCTTTGAGGTGGCCTCTTTCGTGGCTCCCCGGCTCTCTCATGACGGCGTTATGTCACTAAATACCTGCAATTAAGGCACTTACGTGTGCCTGCGCCTTTCGCCGGGCGCGCCTTGGGCCTGTTCTTTCTCCCTTGCGGGACTTAATCCAGGAACAGTCCATGGGTCAAGGGCCCTATATGACGAAAGGTTTTCCAGGTCGAGGTTCTCACTCGGTCTCGTAATGAACGAACTCTTCCTCGAAACCCAAGCTGACCAGGGCCTAGACGGCCTGATCGGACCCTCCGCTAGCCTCCAGAGGCTGCGAGAGAAGATCTCTAGGGTCGCAGCCGCGCCCAGAACCACTGTGCTCATCACCGGAGAGTCAGGTGTTGGTAAAGAGGTCGTGGCTCGAGCCATCCACCAGCGCTCAGCACGGCAACTCGGGCCCTTCGTAGCTCTCAACTGCGCAGCTCTCACAGAGGGCCTGCTCGAATCAGAGCTCTTTGGACACGAAGCTGGCGCCTTCACAGGTGCCTCTAGCAACGGTCGTGAAGGTCTCTTTGCTGCCGCACAAGGCGGCACACTCCTCCTTGATGAGGTCGGAGAGCTCGCACCGCAACTTCAAGCCAAGCTCCTGCGTGTACTTCAAGAGCGCAGCTATCGCAGGGTTGGTGGCAACGTCGACTATAAAACAGATGTGCGCGTCGTCGCATGTACCAACCGTGACCTGCCCGCCATGGTTGAAGAGGGGAGCTTCCGTGAAGACCTCTACTATCGTCTCAACGTCCTCGTCTTGCGTGTCCCTAACTTAAGGGATCGCCGTGAGGACATCATCCCGATCGCGACGCACCTCCGCCTCCTCACCGAAGAGGAGCACGACATAAAGACAGAGGGCTTCAGCTCACGCGCTGAGGCAGCTCTCAAGACCCACTCTTGGCCCGGAAATGTGCGAGAGCTAGGAAACGCAATCGAACGCGCATGTATCGAGTCTCCTGATGCTCTCATTGAACCGGAGCACCTAGGCCTCTGCACACCAACAGAGAACACAGAGACAAGAGAGCCCGCTGACGCGGACTTGAACATCAAGAACATGGAAGAGCGCCTTATCAGACGCGCTCTCCAGGCTACCGGTGGAAACCGAAGCCGCTCTGCCCTGCTCTTAGGGGTCAATCGCGCCACGCTTTACAACAAGCTGCGCGTTTACGAGATCGCCTGAGCTCTTCGAGAGCCACGAGTCGCTCAAGTTGGGAATGTTGGCCTCATAGGCAAGCGATGACCCTAAACGTCGAACTTTACGACACCGCTCTATCTAGGCCTTGAACGCAGTGAAGCCCCTTTTTGGAACAGCCGACTCAGAGTCAGGAAAACTTTGCTCGATTTCACAACTTGAGCATAAAGCGATTCCACCCAGTTGGACGAAGAGTGCCTGTCGAGGAGAACTCGGCGCGACTTATGACGAACACCACAAACAATACTAAGCAGGTCCTTGAGCCCACGAACTCGCAGACTCGCAAGACCGCGGAGGTCTGCAAATGAGACGTAATGCACTCAACGTACTCATCGTGGAGTCCGAGCCGGCTATCGCCGAAGCGCTCAGCGCTGCCTTAGGGCGAAGGGGCCACCAGGCACAGGTCGTCTCTCATGCTGAGGTCGCCCTCGAACAAGACGCGCCTGACGTACTAATCTGCGGAGCGACCGCCAGCGGCGACGCAGAGTATGACCTGCTTGAAGAGTTTACTCGCCGCGGAAGACAGCCCCGCTCGATCCTCCTCCTCTCAGATCCGAACACCTTGTCTTTCCGTCGCGCTCGCGAGCTCGGCGTTGAGGATGTCCTCGCACGCCCCTTCAAGATCGCCGAGCTTATGAACAGCGTTGAGCGTATCAGCGAGACAAACACTTCCAGTGACGCCCCCTCCTTCTCTTCCTATTCCAAGTCTTATCCTTGTGATGAAGAGGCCGTTCAGCGTTGCTCAAAAGACATCGCTGCCTTCGCGCTACGCTGCGGGGTCAGCCCGAGCGCACGCGCTCGCCTTGCGACCGCGATCGGAGAGCTCGTAGAGAACGCTGTCGATCACGCCTATCCCACGGGTGGAGGAATGCTAGAGATCGACGCCCGCCTCGAAGAGCGCGACGTCTGGGTCTGTGTACGAGACTCTGGTGTCGGCTTCGACACTGGCGTTGAGCGCGAAGAAGGCTCCGGTCTCGACCGGGCTTCTTCATTGAGCGAAGGCCTTGATGTTGTCTCAAGCGTCGGCTCAGGCACAGAGGCCACCTTAAGAGTGACCATCTTCCGCTCTGATTTTGACAACGGAAACCAGGTCGACCTCACAGAGCTCGATTTCTTCACGCCCAAAACTTCACGCCAGGTCTTAGGCCTCGTGCGCGAACAAGACGCGAGCTCTTACCTCGAGCTCTCACCCTCTCTCGCTGTCGTCATCGGACGTCTCCTCTCTGGACCCAGTCACCGAGCCACTCTTAAGGCCTCTCTCTGGAACTGAGCATGAGCGATCAATTAAAAGGCAACGAAGCCGCCGACAACGAAGACCTCTTCGACTTCCCCGAAGTCCAGGGATTCACTCCTGACTTCTTAGAGGCCGCGCGCCTTCAGACCGAAGCTGCTACCTCGGACGTTTTAGACGCAGAACCTGTCTTCGACCACCACGGTGATGATGACTTCATTGATGACTTCGCCGATGACTTCTCTGATCTCATGGGAGAGCCCCTCGAAGAAGCTCCTCAGCAAGAGGTGACCCCTGAGCCTGCTCTCGCTGCCCAAGCAGCGCCGTCCGGCGGCTTTGATTTTCGCTTTGTCTGGGGCGCCCTCGCCCTCCTCTTCACAGCAAACCTGGTCTGGGCTTGGACTTGGCACACCTCTGAAGATCGCCTTCGCGGTGAGATGGACCAACGCTTTCAGAGCTTCTTAGCTCAACAGAAG
>JAPKBY010000426.1 GCA_028823185.1 Planctomycetota bacterium | reverse complement strand
TCCGGGCCCGTCCATCGAGGCGTAGATCCCTCCACCACGCTGCTCTCGGAGATCATTCGTTCCGTTGGCGTTCCCGCGGGAGATGGTGAAGCCATCGATCCGCGACGGGTAGTTCCCGGAAGAGTTTTCGCCGAGATAAACCACATGGTAGGCGTTGTCTGCGGCCACCCCCTTCACACCGAGATCGCCTGACAGCTCGGTCCTGTCAAACAGTCCGGCGCGCCCTGAGACGCTGGTCTCATTGCCGGCGAAGCCGCCGTAGATGTTGACCTCGATCGGAATTTGGAAGGTCGCGCTCCGAGGGTCGCCCGGCGACACTGGAAGGGTGGGCCGATAGCTACCGATCGCGACCCAGATCTGGTCGCCTGCATCGACGACGTCCAGAGTCGTCTGCAGATCCTGGTGAGCGCTCGCCCAACTCAAGCCGTCTCCACCGGACGTCGCGTCATCATCGACGTACCAGACAGTCTGCGAAATCCCCGGAGAGGCAAATAGGGCGACAGAAAAGAGGGAGGAAAAAAGACAGGTCCTGACTTTCATGAGGTTCTCCTTGGTAGCCCTAGTTGCGGAGTGTCCCACGAGACCACACCTCTAGAATTCAAAGGTGACGGTGCCGGGCGGGGTGGGATGTTCCATCTCCATAAGCGGCCACGATCGAACCTCAACCACCAACCTCTCGTCCTCTCCAAGCTTCACCCTCAATAGAGCGCGCTCGATCTGCCGACGCTCGGAGCATTCACGCTCCATGCATCCAAGGTGATCTCAGACTCGATGTGAGCTCGACCTCACTAATCCCGATCGAAACAGACAGAGCAGGGCGTTAACGCGCTCGGTGGGGACGCGCCTGTGTTCACAACCTTCGCCCTGGAGAGATATCGACAGCCGTCTTTGTGGTATTTGCTACCGCTCCCTGTCCAGGAGACGCTCTCAGAGAGTTGCCGCGACGGAGCTGCTGCGCTAGTTGCGCCAGACTTTCCTCTCCGGAAGTCCCATGGGGCGATCGCGGCCTCTCTTCCCCAAAGGCCGAGGCCCGTACTCTGAGCTTCCGCCTGGAGAGCGGCGATCGTCGCTGAGTCCGAGTAGTCCTCGTAGTGCCATGCTGCGCCGCTCTCTACGAGCCGCTGATTGATGCAGCCATGCTCTCCATGCAAGTGGGCTACCACGCGTCCATATCTGTCGCGGTCCACCTCAATGAGCTCTATCTCTTCCCCTCTGACTAAGGACTCGAGGAGCGCTGTAGCCTCACTCCCATACTCCTGCCGACTCTCTGGCGCGTCGATCTCTGCCAGCCGCACCTTGACCTCCAAGCCGAACAGGTCGACGACAAGCGTGTCGCCGTCCACGACCCTGCCGACCTCACACAAACCCCGCGTGCCGTCGGGGTTGGAGACAGCGCAAGCAGTGACCGCCTCAAACGGCGCTCCAACTCCCACTTCAAGCGGAAGCGCCTCATCACTGCAAGCCGAGAGAGGCGCAAAGGCGAGGCCCAGTAGAGCGAGGTGCTCGCGCTTAAACCTCACCATGCCGAGCGCTACCCTCATCGTGATCACGAGAGCACCTTCGCGCGCGCAGCGTCATAGAGCGGACTCAAGCTGACCTCACACGGGACGCGCTCGGTTGCCACCTCGAGCTCATAGCTTGAGGAGAGCAGCTCGTCGCGGCTGATCGAGGGATCAGCACGAACATAGCCCAACCCGATCGCGCTCGCGATCGTGTAGCCCCAACCGCCGCTAGACAGGTAACCAGCGAGCTCACCATCACGATAGATCGTTTCGCGACCGAGGAGGATGCAGTCGGGGTCCGCGACCTTGAAGGTGGCGAGACGCTTCTTGGGTAGCCCAGCCTGCTTCTCTGCGAGGAGCGCGTCACGGCCAAGGAAAGGGATCTCGGAGGAGAGCTTCGTCGCGAAGGCGAGCCCAGCCTCGATGGGAGAGCTGTCGGGTGTGATGTCGCGGCCCCAGATCCTGTAGCCCTTCTCTAGGCGCAGAGATTCGGTAGCTCGGTAGCCCGCGTCGAGGAGTCCGTGCGGAGCGCCGGCTTCTTTCAGCGCAGCATAGACAGCGCGCGCTCCATCCACCGGTATGTGCAGCTCCCAGCCGAGCTCGCCAACGAAGGTCACGCGCAACGCGCGCACGCGCACTCCGGCGAGCTCGAACTCCTGCGTCGTGAGAAAGGGGAAGGCCTCATTCGAGAGGTCTGCCTTCGTGAGCTCAGAGAGCAGCGTCCTAGCGAGCGGTCCCTGAACCCCGAGCACCGCGCGCTCGGACGTCACATCAGCGATCTTTACATCGAGCGCTGCCGGCAGGTTGCGACGGATCCAATGCAGATCATGCGTCGCGTAGCCTGTGCCGGTGACGATGTAGAACTCGTCCTCGGAGATCCTCGCCACGGTCAGGTCGCACTCGATCCCACCGCGCGCGTTCAAGAGCTGGGTGTAG
>JAPKBY010000425.1 GCA_028823185.1 Planctomycetota bacterium | reverse complement strand
CTCAAGCATTCATGCAAAGCAGCGGCGCTACATCATCTCCGGCAACAGAGGCGCCTTGGTTCAAAGACCAAGTCGCCGACCTCGCCGACTTGGTTCAGGTCATCTACGCAGCGACAGCTTCTACACAAGAAGGCCCTGAGAGCAACATCGATGGGAGCCTATACACGGACGCGCTCCGCTTGGTGCAGTTCACTCGAACGCTCGGTTACCTAGCAGCGCAACCCGCACGTGGCGACACCGAGCTCGATCTCTGCGAGCTCGCAGAAGAGCTACTTCGCAGCGCGGGCGCAGATGCCAACGCGCCTCGCTTCCTGCTGCGAGCACCCGAGCCCCTCCTAGTGAGAGCAAATAAAGAGCTGCTGATACAAGCCATGGATGCCGTCTTGGTGCTCTCCAAACTCTGCGCTGGACCAGAGGGCACAGTTCGGCTCGCTGGCGAGCGAAACGGTGAGGGATGGGCCTGCCTTCAGCTGAACTTCCCCAGCGGCCCCATAAGCTCGCTGACCCCAGAAGAGATCGTCATCCCCTATGCCTTGAGGAGCTCGATGCCAGACATGGGCCGAAACGCTCTCAGAGCAGCTGCACGCTTCATCGCAGGTCAAGGCGGCTCCTTGGAGCTCTCTGCTGGCGAAGAAGACAGCCTAGTCTTCACGCTCACACTCCCTCCTGCCTGAGCTTGATCGCCCCACATCACGGGCGAAATCGGGGAAATAGGTCGAAAGCGACAGAGGTTCACCGAAATCAACGCTGCCATAAAAGTGGCGTAAGCACATCCAAGACAAGGACTTATGTGCTTCTCTTGGGTTCATTTTGGGCGCCGTGCTAAGTCTCTTGGTGGGAAGTCTCAACATCGAGTGGTCACGATGTCGAAAGCAATGAACATGGCCCGCACTACCGAAACATCGCGCCGAGTCCTAGTGCTCGACTCTGATCCGGATGACGCCTTCGAGCTTGCTGAGCGCCTCAAGACTGCAGGTTATTCAGCGAACGCCTTAAGTGACTGGGAAGAGATGAGCAGCTCTATCGCTTCAAACTACGACCTGATCATTGGCGAGGCTGATACCACCTCACTTGAAGACCTCGCTGCTTCACTAGAGCCCAGCGAAGCGCCCGCATGGATCTTGCTGACCGCCTTCGGCTCCATCCAGGATGCCGTCGGAGCTATGCGCGCAGGAGCCTCGGATTACCTCACGAAGCCCTTCCCCATCGATCGACTCCTCATGAGCATCGAGAGAGCGATGGAGCGACGCGCGCTCGTCACTGAAAACCAACAGCTCCTTGAAGACCTCGGACGACGATATTCACTGGGCTCAATGCAGAGCACGAGCGATGCGATGCGAGAAGTCTTCGACACAGTACGTGCTGTCGCAGACACACGAGCGACCGTACTCCTTGAGGGCGAGAGCGGCACCGGAAAGTCTCTCCTCGCGCGCAGCCTCCATGAAGCTGGAGACCGTAGCGACAAGCCATTCATCGTCGTCAACTGCGGCGCGCTCCCAAGCGACCTCCTCGAGAGCGAACTCTTTGGCCACGTAAAAGGTTCATTCACTGGAGCGATAGCAGACAGAGCGGGAAAATTTGAACTCGCAGAAGGTGGGACTCTCTTTCTAGATGAGATCGCCTGCGCGCCACTTGAACTCCAAGTAAAGCTACTCCGGGTCCTTCAGGAGCGAACCTACGAGCGAGTCGGTGACACAAAGACCAAGACAGCAGATGTCAGGATCATCGCCGCGAGCAATGAGGACTTAGCTGCAGCGGTAGAGGCTCATAGCTTCCGCGAGGACCTCTACTACAGGATCAGGGTCGTCGCGGTGAAAGTCCCCTCACTGCGCGATCGCGCTGGCGACATCCCCTTCCTGGCAAAGGGCTTCTTCGATCGTTTCTGTAAAGAGCACGGGCGGGAACTAGAGGGGTTCACCCCCCGAGCCCTACAAACGCTCGCGGCGCATCCTTGGCCCGGAAATGTACGCGAGCTCGAAAACGCCTTAGAGCGCACCGTCCTCCTCGCGACAGGCACAGCTCTCACCCACCAAGACCTCCCCGACGAGGTGACAGCCTCCTCCAAAAACGTTGTAACTACGGCCTTTCAGGAAGATGTCCTACCCACGCCAATGCTCCCCTTGAAGGTCGCGCTCGAGGGGCCAGAGCGCGAGATCTTGCTCTCCGCACTCATACAGAGTCACGGGTGCAGAAAATCACCGGCAGAGGTGCTAGACATCAATCGCACCACACTCTTCAACAAGATGCGCAAATACGGCTTGATGGACCTCAACTTCCACACACCGATGAGCACAACAGATCACAATCAGCCCCTCTCCCCGAGCGATCACTCATGAAGTGGACGACTAGAATTCTATTTGTACTGGCCATCAGCACCGCGACGGCCGTCATCGCGATGGTGAGCAACCAGCGCAACCGAACGCCAGAGCTCACCCTCGACTCTATTGAAG
>JAPKBY010000424.1 GCA_028823185.1 Planctomycetota bacterium | reverse complement strand
TGTGCATAGGCTGGGTGCCAAGGCCACATGTCGTTGGAGTAGGGGACTCCATAGGATTCATCGAAGCCGTGGTTCCCGGGGAGGAACTGCCGCTGATAGCCGAGGTGCCACTTTCCGAACATCCCAGTCGCATAGCCGCGCGATTTACAGATCTCAGCCAGGGTCGTCTCTTCGGAATTTATCCCGTGTGTGTTCCTGGGCCCGATCGCGCCATGGATGCCGAGCCGGTTCGGATAGCAACCCGTGAGCAGCGCGGTGCGTGATGCAGAGCAGACAGGCTGCGCGACATAGAAGTTTGAGAAGCGCGTGCCTTCGGCGGCGAGGCGGTCTAAGTGCGGCGTCTCGAAGCCGACGGCGCCTTGAGTCCCGATGTCGGCCCAGCCTTGGTCATCGGTGAAGATGACGACGACGTTGGGGCGTTCGCTGACTGCGTTCTTCGTGTTGGGGCTGAGTTGGCACGCCGCGAAGAGCGCTCCGAGCGTGACGATTAGAAGCTTGGCCTTTCTCATGGCTCAGACCCTAGCAAAGGGACCGCCCTCTGTTCGCCCTCTCAGTCGCTCTTAGGTAGAGCCGCCTCGAGGGTCAGCAGCGCATAGCTCGTCGCGAGCAGCGGGTTGCCCTCCCACCAGCGCGGTGAGAGCTCGTTCAGCCAAGAGCCATCATTCTTGTTTTGGAGCGAGAGCAGTCGTCCACAGAGCTGGGTGCGCCATGCGTGCTCTGTTCCATCAGGGTCAACCAGCGTGTCGGCGCCATAGAGGTCGAGGGCGCGCGCCATCGTGTGGAAGTAGTAGTAGAGGCCTTGATAGCCAGCGGAGGGGTCCTCGCTCGCCTCGAAGCCCGGGTTCACATCTAAGGAGTAGTTCGCTGAGACCCACTTCCAGGCAGCGACCATGCGCGGATCTTCCTTGGGGAGCCCTGCCAAGATGAGCCCCTTCAAGAGAGCGTAGGTCATCGATCCATAGGAGCGCGGCACCTTTGAGCCGTCAGCGAGGGTGACGAAGCCAGCTTTTGAGTCGCCGGGCGCATAGACAGCGCCGCCATCGTCACCCGCTCGGATGGTCTCGCCATCGCGAACGATCTTCGTGTCGTTGGACTCTGAGCGGTTTTGGGTGCGCTCTAGAAACTTCAGCGCGCGCTGATAGGCGGGGTCGCCCTTCTCGACGCCTGCAGCTGAGAGCGCTTCCAGCGCCATCTGAAGGTTGGAGAGGTCGGGGCGCTCATCACCGCCGTAGCCGATGCCACCGTAGTAGAGGTCGCCCTCTGAGTAGCCCTCACCCTCGTCTGCTTGAAGCGCGATGAGGAAGTCACGGGCCTTGGCGATGCGTGGCTTGTCTTCTTCACGCCCAGCGCGCACAAGGGTCATGACCGCGGCGGAGGTGATGTAGTTCTTGAGCTTGCCATCGTGGATCGAGCCGTCTTTGTCTTGGAGGCTTGCGAGCCAAGCGACGCCCTTGTTGATGGCGGCTTGGATCCCTGTCGGGCGGGGCTCTGGGAGCGCGAGCAGCGCACCGAGGGCCATGGAGGTGATCCCAGCGTCGGGTCCTTCGGGCGGTCCCCAGCGGCCCTCGCCATCGGAGACCATGACGAGGAAGCTCGCGCCGCGCCGCATCGCGGCGACGGTCTTCTCACGATCAGCGGGGTCGAAGCTGGGTAAGAGGCTGGATTCGTTGAGCTCTTCTTTCGGCGCGTTGGCTTGGACGATGCGGTGTGCTTCCGAGAGCGCGCTCACGGCCTCTGCCGTAGCGATGAGCGGGCCGCCCTCCCCATTCCATGTGCCGTCTTCACGCCGAAGCGGGAGATAGCGGCGAACGATCTTTGCGGCGGCTTCTAGCTTGTCGTTCTGTTTTGGAAAGACAGGCGGGCTCGCGAGTGACATCTCTGCCTTCTTAGCGATCGCGAGGCTGCGTGGGTCGCCTAGCTTGGTGAGCGCCATCCAGGAGATGATGGTTTGGCCAAAGACCTTCGCGGGGGCCGCGCCTGCGTCTGAGATTTTCCCCGTGTCTTCGTTCTGTCGACTGGAGAGGAACTCGACAGCGTCTCTGATGAAGGGCCCATCACTCACGCGGTATTTACGAGGTGACTCTGCGAGGGCGAGCAGCACCATGGAGGTCGTCATCACCTTCTCTTCGTAGCTTCCATCACCAGCTTGGCGCGCGCGAATCCATCTGATGGAGACATCGATGGTGTCCTTCAGCTTGAACTCGGAGACGTTCTCTGCTGTGGCAGCCTTGGGGTCAAGGTCTTGCGCAGCGAGAGGGAGGGGGGCGAGTGAGAGCGCGATGCAGAGGAGGATGTTCATGGTCTTAGATCTTCAGGTCTGGTGGTGACAACGATCTCACCGGCCTTCGGTTCATCGCTTGCCTGCATTCCTTGATGAACATTCTGACGAGTGAAGCGGGCATGTAGTCCTAAGATCTCCTTTCATCTGCTTAATGGCCTTCTGGGTCTTTA
>JAPKBY010000423.1 GCA_028823185.1 Planctomycetota bacterium | reverse complement strand
GCGTCCGCGATCGGGGCGAAGCGCGCCTTCATCTCAGCGTCAGAGTCTTGCGCCGCTATGGCGTCCGCCCAGTAGGAGGCGAGGTAGTAGGTCGAGCCGCGGTTGTCGAGCTCGTTCACCTTGCGTGAGGGATAGCGTGAGTTCTCGAGGTATTGACCGATGGCTGCGTCCAAGGTGTCGGCGAGAAGCGTCGCGCGCGGGTTCCCTGTGGTGCGAGCGATCTGCTCCAGGGAGGGGACGAGGGCGCAGTACTCACCGAGCGAGTCCCAGCGCAGGTGACCCTCTTTGAGGAACTGATCGACGTGCTTGGGCGCTGAGCCGCCTGCTCCGGTCTCGAAGAGTCCGCCGCCGTTGAGGAGCGGGACGATCGAGAGCATGCGGGCGCTGGTGCCGAGCTCGAGGATGGGGAAGAGGTCGGTGAGGTAATCCCTGAGCACATTTCCTGTGGCAGCGATGGTGTCCTCGCCGCGACGGATGCGCTCGAGGGAGACCTTCATCCCGTCGACGGGAGTCTGGACGCTGATGTCGAGGCCCTCGGTGTCGTTGTCGGGGAGATAGGCCGCGACCTTCTTGATGAGCTCTGCGTCGTGGCCGCGGGCGGCGTCGAGCCAGAAGATCGTCGGAGAGCCGGAGGCGCGAGCGCGGTCGACGCCGAGCTTGACCCAGTCTTGGATCGAGATGTCCTTGGTCTGGCACATGCGGAAGATGTCGCCTTCGCTGACGGCTTGCTGGAGGAGGGTGGCGCCGGAGGCGTCGACGACTGTGATCGTCCCTTCAGAGGCAGCGAAGAAGGTCTTGTCGTGTGAGCCATACTCTTCGGCCTTCTTGGCCATGAGGCCGACGTTGGCGACGCTGCCCATGGTGGCTGGGTTGAATTGGCCGTTGGCTTGGCAGTCTTCGATGACGGCTTGGTACATCGTGGCGTAGGAGCGATCCGGCACCATGGCGATGGTGTCCTGGAGGACGTCGTCGTTGTTCCACATGCGACCGCCGTCGCGGACGACGTTGGGCACGGAGGCGTCGATGATGACGTTGTTCGGGACGTGGAGGTTGGTGATGCCTTTGCGGGAGTCGACCATGGCGAGGTCGGGGCCGGACTCATAGCAGGCGTTGATGTCAGCCTCGATCTCGGCCTTCTTCTCGGCCGGCAGGCGATCGAGCTTGTCGAGGACGTCGGCCAGGCCGTTGCTCACGTTGGCGCCGATCTCTTTGAGAGCGTCGGCGTGCTTGTCGAGGGCAGCGGCGAAGTAGACGGAGACGCAGTGACCGAACATGACGGGATCGGAGATCTTCATCATGGTCGCCTTGAGGTGCAGGGAGAGGAGCACGTCCTTCTCCTTGGCCTCAGCGATGCAGGCGGCGTAGTAGTCGCGCAGGGCAGCGACCTCCATGACGGAGGTGTCGATGACCTCGCCTTCGAGCAGCGCGAGTCCGTCTTTGAGCGTCGTCTTCTCGCCGGAGCTAGGCGTGAACTCGATGGAGACTGTTGTGTCGGCTGCGATGGTGGTGGAGCGCTCGCTCTCAAAGAAGTCGCCGCCATCCATGTGTGCGATGCGCGATTGCGAACCTGACTCGGGCCAGTCCTTCATCATCTTGTGCGGCTGCTTCTGCGCGAAGGCTTTGACCGAGGCTGCGGGGCGACGGTCGGAGTTCCCTTCGCGGAGGACCGGGTTCACAGCGGAGCCGAGGACGGCGGAGAAGCGGGCCTTGAGGGCGTGCTCCTCATCTGTCTTGGGCTCTTCGGGGAACTCGGGCACGTCATAGCCTTGGCTGCGCAGCTCGGCGATGGCGTCTTGGAGCTGAGGGATGGAGGCGCTGATGTTCGGGAGCTTGACGATGTTAGCGTCGGCGGTCTTGGCGAGGTCTCCGAGGCGCGTGAGCTCATCGGGGACCTTCTGATCGTCGCTCAAGTTGTCAGGGAAGTTGGCGAGGATGCGCGCTGCGAGGGAGATGTCAGCGGTCTCGATCTCTACGCCAGTGCCTTTGGCGAAGGCCTGCACGATGGGGAGCAGGCTGTAGGTGGCGAGTGCCGGGGCTTCGTCGATCTGGGTCCAGGTGATCTTGGCTGACATGTGAGGTCTCTGGGGCTGTCTGTGGCTTGTGGGCGAGGCGATTCAGCCGCAGAGGATATTCGCCCCGGGCTCTGAGCGCAGCCCTAGAGGGCGCTTTAGGTCTCCGAAATCAGCCTCCTTCCGAAAGTGGCCGCAGAGAGGCAGACTGCATGCATGACCTCAGCACCCGAAGCTCGCCTCTCAAGCCGAGTCTTGATGATCCGCCCGACCTACTTCGGCTTCAACCCGGAGACCGCGGGCTCGAATGCCTTCCAGAAGGGCACTGACATGGATCCAGAGGAGGTGCGCACTCAAGCCATCGAGGAGTGGGAGGGGCTCGTAGCGTCCTTAGAAGCACACGGTGTTGAGGTGATTCAGTTCGATGACACGCCCGAGCCTCACACG
>JAPKBY010000422.1 GCA_028823185.1 Planctomycetota bacterium | reverse complement strand
CCTTCACTCAGCCCATGCAGGAACTGGCTGACACCTTGCCCCACAACCTCGTCGTGAGGGCGCTCACTCCTGGAGACAAGGTGAACCTCGAATACGCTCCCATCTCAGAGGGCGGCGCGCTTCAGGTGAACTTTGAGGGCTCTAAGGTGCGTGAGTATCGCGCTAATAAGATTGCCATGGTCACCTTCGGTGGCGGTTTGCAAGTTGCAGATGTGAGCCTCGGTGGGGCCTTCGATCTCCCGGTTCACTATCTAGAGGATGGGCCGCTCGCTGGAGCGGACGTCTTCGGTCTAGAGCGTGAGGGCTATGACACGACCCGTCGTGGAATCGCCAGCATCGAGGTCCTCAGTAATGACCTCGCCGGGAGCGCCGGGCTTGATCACAGCTCAGTGCAGATCGTGACTTCTCCGAAGAACGGCTTCGCACGTGTGATGCCGAGAGATGGAAGGCTCTGGTATGCGTGGACACCGAGCAAGACAGGATTCAGTGGAGACAGCCTGGAGTACGTCGTCTATGACAACAACGGCGTGGCCTCAGAACCGGTCCTCGTCCGCCTCCAGCCTTAAGTTTTAAACGCGCCTTGGCAGCCGGGCTGGCCCTCTTCCGTTTACGGAGGAGGGCCAGCTCTCTTTTTATAATCAGCTTCGAGTCGATCGAGGCAAGAGCAGCGCCGCCAATGAGCCCACGACGAGGCAGGTGATGACGCCGATCGCAGAGAGGAGCAGCCCGTGCAATCGGTCGGTCTGTGTCGCTGCATAGATCGCCGCTACGCTGGCGATCGTTCCTATCCAAGCGTGTCTAGCGTCTGCTCGTTTTGAGAAGACGGCTAGCGCGAAGAGGCCGCCCAAGGCGCCTAGGCAGAGCCCGATCACTTGGAGGAAGGCGGTCCATAGTGAGCGGATCTCAAAGCTCGCGAGGAGCGCAGCGGTCGCGGTGCCGAGGACCCCGAGGAAGAGCGTCGTGCGGCGGGCTATGCGTAGCGCGTCCTCGCTCTGCTTAGCGCTTATTTTGAAGATGTCCTTGGTGGTGACGGTCGCGATGGAATGCATCGAGCTGTCTAAGCTCGACATCGCGGCAGCGAAGACCCCAGCGATCACGAGCCCGGCGAGACCGGCGGGCATCTCATTCGCGACAAACCAAGGCAGGATCTGGTCTTGTTTTGCGAGGATCCCGAGTCGTTCAGGCATCTGGCTATACCAGGCAAAGAGCGCTGTCCCGAGGAAGAAGAAGAGCGCAGAGGCAGGGAGACTCAAGAGCGCGTTGGTCCAAATGGCCTTGCGCGCCGAGGCGTCGTCCGGGGTCGTTAGATAGCGCTGAACCACCGCTTGGTCGGAAGTGTATGGGATGAGGTTGGCGAAGATGGAGCCGAAGATGAGGACGAGGATGCCGTCGGAGGCCAGGCTCCAATCAAGGTCGATGAGACGCAGCTTGTCCTGCGCATTGGCGAGCTCAAAGATAGAGGTGAGGCCTCCGTCGATGCCAAAGGTGATGATCACGATGGCGGCGAGCGCGCCGCCTAGGAGGACGACGACCTGAATGACATCTGTCCAGATGACCGCCTCGATGCCACCGAGGACGGTATACGCCGTGCTGAGGACGCCCATGGCGAGGATGCAGAGGTAGATGTCGATCCCGGTCACCGCGCTGAGAGCGAGCGCCGGCAAGAGCAACACTATGCCCATGCGTGCTAGCTGAAAGAGGGTGAAGGAGAGCGCGCCGAAGAGCCGCAGCCCTGGCGAGAAGCGGCGCTCAAGGAACTCATAGGCAGAAGTAACTCCTGGTCGTCTCAGGTGAGGCAAGTAGAAGACGATGACGATCGGCGCGACGGCGAGGATGCCGAAGTTGAGGAGGATGTGAGTCCAGTCACCGGCGAAGGTCTTGGCTGGGACGGCGAGAAAGGTGATCGCTGAGAGCTGTGTCCCGAAGATGGAGAGTCCTGCTGCCCACCAAGGGATGCGCCCACCTGCGAGGAAGAAGTCATCGGCAGAGCGGTTGCGGCGCGCGATGTAGACGCCGAGCGCGACCAAGAGGAGGAGGTAGAGGCAGAGGATGGCCCAATTCAGCGCTCCGAAGCTGGTCGTTTGTTGAGCCTGTGTCCCATAGAGCACTCGAGGTGTGCGGACCCCTGGGCGAGCCTCACCAGATGCGATCACGAGGTGCTCATTCCAGAGGACTGCGCCGGTGGTGACTGGCGACCATGCGTTCATAGAGGGTGCCTCGACGGGATCTCTAGACGGGTCGCTTGGAATGGAGCCCGCGCTGCGCCAGCGGTCTAAGACGACGTCATAAGCGAAGCCTGTCCCAGCAAAGCCCGGGTGTGTGTCGCGTAGGTCTTCTCCGTAGTGCGCGCCATCATCACCGCCGAACATGACGAGGTGTTCTACGCCCAGCGGGATCGCCGGTGAGGGCGCAGCAGCCATGGGGCGAGGACAATCAGTGAGCTGCTCCCAAGCGAGC
>JAPKBY010000023.1 GCA_028823185.1 Planctomycetota bacterium | reverse complement strand
ACCCCTGACGCAGCTGAGCTACAGCGCCTCTTAGCGATGCATCGAGATGGCGGAGGTGTCGCTGTCTGTCTTGAGGCGAGCTCTCACGCTCTGGACCAAGAGCGACTCGCAGGCCTCTCTGTGGATGTCGCAGTGTTTACAAATTTATCGGTAGATCACCTCGACTATCACGGTGACCTTGAGAGCTATGCGCGTACAAAGCAGCGCCTCTTTGACTCGCTCTCTGCGGAGAGCGTCGCGGTGGTAAACGCATTAGATCCCTACGCATCTCAGATGGAGAGAGCGGCGCGAGAGCGCGGAGCGAGGGTGGTCTTGTTCGGCGAAAAAGGCTCGGGGCTGTGGGCAGAGAGCGTCGTGATGGAGCGCGAAGGGACGAGCTTTACGCTCTGTTCAGTGGATGCGTCGATCGACGTCTGCACAAGGCTGATCGGGCGTTTTGGTGTAGAGAACGCGCTGGCGGCAGCTGCTGCAGCGATGGCCTCAGGGATGAGCCTAGTAGAGATCAGAGATGGACTCAGGGAGGTGTCAGCTCCTACTGGACGCATGGAGCCAGTGGACACCGCCGACCGGGGCTTCACGGTGTTGGTCGATTTTGCACACACGGAGGCCGCCTTAGCTGGCGCCTTGGAGACTCTCCGGCCGTTAGTAGCGGAGAGGGGACGCCTGATAGTTGTCTTTGGTTGCGGCGGAGACAGGGACACGAGCAAGCGTGAGGCGATGGGAGCGGCGGCCGGTGAGGCTGCAGATCTCGTCTTCGTCACGAGTGATAACCCTCGCAGTGAAGACCCCATGGCGATCTGCCGCGTGGTAGCGGAGGGCGCCTTGAAAGGAGAGGCCCTCGTGACCGTAGAGGCGGATCGTAGGTTGGCTATCCGGGGAGCCATCGCGATAGCAACGCCAGGGGATGTCATCTTGATCGCAGGTAAGGGGCATGAGTCCTCGCAAGAGATCGCGGGAGAACGGTCACCCTTTGACGACAGGATCGTCGCGGCCGAGGAGCTATTGAGCTGATGCGCGCGAAGGTGGAAGAGATCGTGGAATCGACTAGTGGAAAGCTGGTCAAAGGCGATGCAGAGAGCGTCGTCTCAGGTGTGAGCACTGACACTCGCTCTATCTCGGAGGGTGATCTATACGTCGCGCTTGAGGGGCCGAACTTTGATGGCAACAAGTTCGCGGAAGGTGCGGTCGAATCCAAAGCAGGCGCGCTCTTGTTGAGGGAGGGTCACCCAGACATCTCTGGGACCGTCGAGCGGCTCCCTGACGAGGCCGCGGTCGTGCTTCACCCCGCGCCAAGAGAGGCCTTGGGAATGCTCGCCTCTTGGCACAGGTCTCGCTTGGATGTTCCGGTGATCGGGATCACAGGGAGCTGTGGGAAGACGACCACTAAGAACGTCCTCGTCCACCTCTTGGGGACTTCACGGAAGGTCGTCGGGAGCCCGAACTCTTTCAACAATGAGATCGGTGTACCCCACACGCTCTTCTTAGCAGATGAATCCACAGAGACTCTGGTCGTAGAGCTAGGGACGAACGCACCTGGCGAGATCGCAGCCTTGTGCAGGATCGCGAACCCCACAGGTGCGATCATCACGAACATTGGCGCTGCTCACCTCGAAGGCTTGGGAACAAAAGAAGGGGTCGCGAGAGAGAAGGGCGACCTCGCCGCGAAGCTGACTCCTGAAGGCTTCTGTGTCTTGAACGCCAACTGCCCGTTCACGCCTGAGATCTCAAGCAGGACTTCAGCTCGAGTCATCACCTTCAGCGTGGAGGGAGACGGCGACTTAGACGCTACCGATCTCTACACCCATGGAGCGGGAACGACCTTTCGGCTTGATGGGAGAGAGGTCACCTCTCCTCTCGTTGGGGCTCACAATGTAGAGAACCTCCTCGCTGCTCTGGCCGCATGTCGTGGAATGGGTCTAGATCTTGATGAGGTCTTGCCCATGGTCAGCGGGGTGCGAGCTGCGCGTGGTCGCATGGAGCGAATAGAGGTCGGAGACCTTGTCATCCTAGATGACAGCTATAACGCGAACCCGACCTCTGCGATGGCGAGCGTGCGTGTGCTTGAGGGCATGCACGGTCACCAAAGGCGAGTGCTCGTCCTCGGAGAGATGCTGGAGCTCGGAGAGCACTCAGATCCTGCTCATAAGGCGATCGGAGCTGACGCGGCGCAGCGCAAGGTCGACCTCCTCATTTGTGTTGGAGAGCTCGCCAAGGCCACGGCCGCAGGTGCGCTAGAGGCAGGCCTCGCTAATGAGGCTGTGCTGCACTTCAAGACGGCTGCAGATCTCGTGGACGCTTGCGATGGGCTCTTCCTTGGAGGGGATGTCATCCTCGTGAAGGGGAGCAGGGGAGTCGGCCTCGAGTGTTTAGTACAGCACCTCTCATCAGTCCATGAAGGAGGCGGAGCGCTGTGATACCGATCCTCTTGGACAACTTGAGCCAGTCAGATCTCTTTGGCTACATCACTTTTCGAATGGCGATGGCTGGCTTGACAGCTTTCTTGCTCGCGATCTGGTGGGGAGGGATAACGGTGCGCTGGTTGAAGTCAAAGCGGGTGGTAGAGGACCTGTCGGCGACAGACCTTAGCCCGCGTCCAGACATCAGCACTCACAAAGCTAAAGAGGGGACGCCTACGATGGGTGGGAGCTTCTTGGTGGGAGCCTTTCTCGCTTCGACGCTGCTGTGGGCAAGATTGGACAATATCCACGTCATCTTGGCTCTCGCCTTAGTAGCTGGCTTCGCCGCGGTCGGTTTTGTCGATGATTGGCGAAAATTGACGATCCCAAACTCAAAAGGGATCTCTGCGCTCTCGAAGATGATCGGCCTCTCTCTCGTGACCTTCGCGGTCTTGGGCGCCTGGCTCTATTACGTTCACGTGACGGATCGCATGTCGATGCTCGAGCTGTATCTGCCCGTGATGAAAGACATACAAATCTCTTTCGCGACCTGGGGGGTCTTGGGCCTCGCGCTCTTTGTCGCCTTTGAGTACGTCTTGATCGTAGGTACCTCAAATGCAGCGAACATCACAGATGGCCTAGATGGACTCTGCGTTGGCTGCATGCTGATCGCAGGGCTCGCCCTCAGCGTCTTCTGTTATGTAGCTGGTCGATATGATTTCGCAGCTTATCTCTGGTTGCCTTATGTACCTGACGCGTCAGAGATGGCGATCCTCGGTGGAGCGCTCTGCGGATCCTGCATGGGGTTTCTTTGGTACAACTCTCATCCAGCGCAGGTCTTCATGGGAGACTCAGGCTCACTACCCCTCGGGGGCCTCCTAGCTTGGATGGCGATCGTCTCCAAGCAAGAGCTGGTGCTGCCCTTGATCGGATTCGTCTTCTACGCCGAGATTGGGTCGAGCTTCCTTCAGACGCGTTACTACAAGGCTACTGGTGGAAAGCGCTTGTTCACTTGCGCGCCTATTCACCATGGCCTCGAGCGCCATGGTGGGATCTTCACTGCGGGGGCGGCGCCTTGGCATGAGAGCAAGATCGTGATCCGAGCATGGATCGTCGCTGCGGTGTGTGCGATGGCAGGGCTGGGGCTGCTGAAGCTGCGCTGATGTCTAGATTTCGCAGACGAAAGGGAGACGAGTCCCCCGCAGAGATGGAGGTTCAGCACGACCTCTGGAGCTCGGTCCGTGAGAGCTTCGCGGGCTTGGCCCTAAAGGCAACGGGGCCAGACCCAGCAAAGCCTGCCTTCATCGTCCTCTGCTGCGTCTTGGCGCTCTTCGGCCTTGGCTTTCTCTTACAAGCCTCACACGCGGCCACGACGGTCAGCTATGAGGGCTATCAAGCTGAGCTGGTGGAGCAGGCACGATTCAGATCAGCCGCGCTCGTGTGTTTGCTGATGGGCGCGCGATTGGGTCCTCAGGGGTTCCGTCGATTTGTTCCGCATCTCTTCGTCGTCTCCATGTTTTTGCTCGTCGCTGTGTGGATCCCCGGTTTAGCTATGCCTGCGAACGGCGCTGCACGTTGGGTGAAGATCATGGGCTTTAGCGTTCAGCCCTCCGAGATAGCACGGGTCACTTTGATCTTGTGGACAGCAGATCGCTGCGCGCGCCTCGGAGACAACTTGATGAACTCTTGGCGAACTATCTTGCCCGTCTTCATGACCGGCCTCATTACTTGCCTCTTGGTGTTCTTTGAGCCAGACCTCGGCGGCTCATTCATTCTGATGATGTGCTTCTTTTTGACGCTATTTGTCGGTGGAGCACCAGCCAAGAAGACGGTCTACCCCTTCGCCGTATTGCTCGCAATTGGGATCTTCGTCGCGGTCAGCACCCAGCAATATGTACGCGATCGAATCGCGATCCTCTGGGGATCCGGTGGCAACGATCAAGTCAGCGGTGCGGCGCAGGCGATGTGGAACGGCGGAGTCTTCGGTCAAGGTCTCGGCCAAGGCCTCAGCAGACGGAGCAACCTGCTCTATCAAGATTCAGATTTCGTGTTCTCGCTCATCGGTGAAGAGCTCGGCGCGGTCGGAATGGTCATCGTGATCGGCCTCTTCGTCTCGATCGCCTGGTTCGGCCTGCGCATGGTGCTCGCGATCCCAGACCGCTTCCGCGCTATCACCTCATTCGGCCTCCTCTTGAGCGTCTTGCTGCCAGCTTTAATTCACATGATGGTCGCCGTCGGTCTAGCTCCCCCGAAAGGCATGACCCTCCCGTTCATCTCTGATGGTGGCACCTCCCTCATCATGTCTTCCCTCGCCTGTGGGTTAGCGCTCGGCGCCGCCCGCTCATTCCAACGTAGCGGCGCGTCAGAAAAGACGAGCCAAGCTTCAGAAAATCACATCCCAATAGCCCGATGATGGAAACAGTAAACCTAATGGACATACCTACACGCGCGACGAGAAGAATGGAACGCTACGGCGTCCTCGCTCTGCTCTTTTTCTTGACGACCTTCGGGGTCCTTTACATGTGGGATGGGGGTGGCGAGCTTGCTCCTGTTGCGCATGCAAGTGAAGCGGCCGACAGCCCGAGTGAAGCTGCCACTGTTCGAGTGGCAACTTCATCGAGGCGTCGACCTCAGCGAGCGCTGCCTTCGGGCGAAGCTGTGACGAGGCGAGTCCCCGCTGTTAGCGAGCTCCCGCTCTCAAAGGTGAGTCCGGCTCAACGTGATCTGGCCCAGGTGAGGAGGGCGACACGAGATGATCGCGACAGCTCAATGGCACTTCGCGCGGCAGAGAGCGCGATCAGCCGAAACAGTGCAGCTCGCTTCTTTGAGGGAAGGACGAGCGCGTCAGAAGACTTGGTCGCTGCTGTTGGATCTGAGCAGCTCCAGCCATCAATGGCTCAGTCGTCGAGGGGCGCGCAAGAGATACAGCCACTGGAATACACTGTGAAGTCTGGAGACAGCCTCTCGATGATCGCTCAGCGGGAGCTTGGCACGGTCAAGAACCTCCAGCGCTTGCGCGAGGTCAACTCGCTCAAGTCCGACTTCTTGAGAACTGGGCAAATTCTGATTCTTCCTCACATCGGTGATGTCGCGCCTGTCCGTGGGACAAGCATCAAGCTTGCTAACGCTGGATCACAGGACGCATGGAAGACGGTTAAGGTCTTGGAGGGGCAATCCCTTTGGAAGATCGCCGCTAAGCACCTCGGCGCCGGGAGCCGCTACACCGAGATCATGACCTGGAATGACCTCTCTTCTGAGACCGTTCAACCAGGCCGCATGCTGCGCTTGAAAGAAGAGCTCGCGATGATCGGGGGTCGTTGATGAGCGCTTCCTTGATGAGGTGGTTCTTGGGTGGGGCGCTCCTCGTCTCTGGACTGCACGCTGGAGAGACCTTCCGCTTGTTGTTTGACTCCGCAGGGCCAGAGCCTGCAGCGGATTTCGCAGCGGCATCTAACGAGACAGCGGCTGAGAGCCGCTCATAGAGCGACGTGCGCCTGGCCTTTGCTGGGGGGGGGACAGGCGGACACATCGCGCCTGGTAAGCGAGTGCTCGAGGCGGTCAGAGACCGTGACGAGCACGTGGATGATCTCGTGTGGTTTACGAGCGGCCGAGCGGTAGAGGATCTCGCTCTCCATGGAGTGGATGAGCTTGTGGGAGCGGGTGGCTGGGAGAGGGTGACCGGAGTCATGGAGCCTCACGGCGGTGGCGCGCCGAGCGTGCTCAGGATCGCGTCTAGGCTGCTCCCCGAAATATGGACTGCTCGACGAGCGCTGCGTCGGCATAAGAGCCAGGTCTTGCTCGGGCTCGGCGGCTTCTCTGCGCTAGCACCACTCCTCGCTGCTCGCAGCTTGGGAATCCCATGTGCGTGGTTAGAGGTGAACACGCTCAGCGGGAGAGCGACGAGGCTCTTGGCGCCGCGCTGCGCAAAGGTCTTCCACGCGTGGGAGTCAACATCTCAAGGCTTGGCGGCTCATGAGGTGGTCGGCCCACCTTTAGAGACGCGCTTATTTGAGGCCGCTACGGATGAAGCCCGTCGCGCGATACGGGAAAAACTAGGCTTGGACACGGACGCTCCTTTGCTCGTCGTCTTGGGTGGGAGCCAAGGAGCGCTCGGCTTGAACACCTTCACAGCAGCACACGCGCAAGAGTGGGTGGGAGCTGGACTTAACGTCCTTCATCAGTGCGGCCCAGGACGGCTGAGCGAAGGAGCCGGCAGCCTAGCTGGATACCTCGCGGTTGAGTTCATCGATGATGTACCTGCTGTCCTAGCTAGTGCTGATCTCGCGTTGGCGCGAGCAGGAGCATCCACCGTAGCGGAGATCGGAGCTGCGCGATTGCCGGCGATCTTCGTCCCACATCCTGCGAGCCCTGACAGACATCAGCACAAAAACGCTGCCCTGCTCGGGGCTGGAGCGAGGGTCGTGGACCAGTCCGAGCTTGGTTCAGACTTCGCTGCTGAGCTGCTCAAGTTGGCAGGCTCAGGTGGCACGGCAGAGCGAGTGAGAATGAGTGAGGCCCTCGCAGGCGCGGTGCCCTCCGGTGGCGCAGGCAGGGTGGCAGCGGGACTCGTTGAGCTGAGCCAAGCCGTGAAGTCTTAATCTCTCCCACGATCCTGTACGACAAGCTTGGAGTGAGCCTCCGGTTTATGTCGAATGGGCTCCTCGAATTAAGGCGGCGAATTTCGCGCCCCTGATCGGGAAGAGGAAATAGATGAACTCAAGAGCACAAAGAGAGCAGACCCAGATTGACGGACCCGTTCACTTCCTCGGTGCGGGAGGAGCGGGCGTCTCGGGTGCACTCAGAGTCGCTGCGGCCGCGGGTCTAGAGGTCAGCGGAACAGATCAGGCTTCGACCCGTTTTACAGAGCTCCTTGAGGCTGAGGGCTATGACATTCGCCTCTGCGATGACACGCTCCCGGAGCGCACGAAGACGCTCGTGCGATCCGTCGCCGTGCCCATCGGTCACCCGGCTTGCGTGGCTGCTAGGGAGCGCGGTGTCGAGGTCTTGAAGTACGCTGAGTTTCTAGGCCGGCTCTGTCCAGCAGGCCGTACGCTCGCGGTCTCGGGCACCCACGGCAAAACCACCGGCTCTTGGATGCTTTATCATGCGCTGCGAGGGATCGCGCGTGAGTTCGCTGAGCCCGCACCTGGAGCGCTCGTGGGAGGCGTCTCTTGTGAGGCTGAGACAAACGCCATCGCTCCGGAGCCTGATGCAGACTTCGTTGTAGAGGCCTGTGAATATGACCGCTCCTTCCTTCAATTGCGTCCCTTCGGCGCGATCATCTCGAACTTAGAAGAGGATCACCTCGACTACTATGGCGACCTTGGAGCCATAGAGAACGCCTTCGCGCGCTTCGTCGACGGGGTGGACATCGACGGCCTCTTGGTCGTCGGCCCCCAAGTCTCAGAGGTCGTCTTGAACAGCGCTCCGTGTGAGGTCTGGCGTCTTGGCAAAGAGGTGAAGGTCGATCTGCACGGCGAAGTGAGCGGCTACTTTCGTTTCCGGGTTCGCGGTCCTAAGTGGGCGACGCCAGAGATAGCGCTGAGCGTTCCGGGTGAGTTCAATGTGGAGAACGCTGCGCTCGCGATCGCGCTCGCTGTCGGTATCTCTTCGCGCAGAAGTGGCAGAGATGCATCCGAATTGGCTGCTGCGGCAGCCGCCGGATTGATGGAGTTCAGCGGTGTAGAGCGACGCTTTCAGCTGTGGGGGAAGGAGTCTGAGGTCCGTGTCTATCACGACTATGCGCACCATCCGACAGAGGTGAGGGTGACTCTGGAGACAGCACGTAGAGTCATCAAAGGTGGCGAGTTGCACGTGCTCTTCCAACCCCATCAGCACAGCCGCACGGCGCGCTTCCTCGGTGATTTTGTGGAGAGCCTCCGCTTGGCTGACCGCGTCGTCGTGTCTGATGTCTACGGAGCGCGGCTTCACATCGACACGGAGAGCGCAGGTTCTGAAGAGCTCGTGACGCGCTTGAAGCGCGCGCACGTAGAGGCTGTCTTTGGTGGTGATTTGTCCGGCAGCGTGTCGGCGGCTTTGGAGCGCGTCCCCACTGGGGGCGGACTCCTCGTGCTAGGAGCAGGAGATGTAGATGGGATCCGTGATGAACTCCTCAATAGCTTGGCCCTGCGCTGCGCTCTCGTCCGCTGATCTCGCGCCCCGCACGACCCTGAAGGTCGGCGGGCGCGTCGAGTGGCTGGTCGAACCTAAGACTCCAGAGGAGTTGATAGCTGCGGTGCAGACAGCGCGCGAGAACGGTCTCTCGGTTCAGGTCCTCGGAGGCGGAGCGAACCTCTTGATCGTCCCGGAGGAGCTGCCTGGATGCGTCATCTCAACCGAGCTCTTGAATCGCACCTTCCGCTCCACTGACCTAGAACCCGGCAAGGAGTTGCATGGGGGAGAGGCGCCGTTCCATCGAGTCGCGCCCTCAGATATTCGTGATGATCCGAGGCTCGTGCTCTGGGCCGGCGCGAGGTTGCAAGGGCTGGTGAACGCGACCTGCAAGTTAGGGCTGAGAGGCGCGGAGCTCTTGAGCGGTGTCCCCGGACATGTCGGTGGAGCTCTCGCGATGAACGCGGGGAGCCGCGACTGGGGCTTCTGGGATCAAGTCGAGCGCGTCTGGCTCCTTGACCCTAGCTCCGGTGAGGTCATGGAGAAGAAGCGCGACGAGTGCTCTCCCAGCTATCGAAACGGTCAGCTGAATGGGCTCATCGCGCTCGGATGCGTGCTTCTCTTCGAGCCTGAGAACAAGCTGCTCATCAAGCAAGAGGCTGACGAGTATCTGAGGGCCAAGTGCGCCGCGCAGCCGGTCACGCAGCGCAGCGCAGGCTGCATCTGGAAGAATCCAGATCCTGAACAGAGCGATGGTCGCGGAGCGGGCAAGCTCGTGGACGATCTGGGCCTCACGGGCCATAAATTGGGCGGTGCGCAGGTGAGCGCGATGCATGGAAACTTCGTCATCAACGCTGGTGGAGCGACCGGAGCGGAGATGTTGGCGTTGATTCAGGACGTTGAGGCCCGGGTCTTGGATGCCACTGGCATACAGCTCAGTCGAGAAGTTTGTGTCTGGGATGACGAGACCTTGCGAAGGAAGGGTGAGTCACGCGATTGATCCGGGTATCCTTCAGCCTCTTGCGGCCAAAAGGGTGGGACGCAGGACTCGACTCCGCCAGGTAGGCGTGGCGAGGAATCAATCAGCCCAAAAGGAAGTAAGCGCGCTATGTCCGATCAGGACGCCGCTCCCCAAGTAGGGGAGTCCTACCCGCTCTCGACGCTCCGTCACTCGGTCGCACACCTCATGGCCTCGGCCGTTGGGAAGCTCTACCCCGGAGTCCAATTCGGCATCGGTCCCTCGATCGAGCACGGGTTCTACTACGACTTCGAGTTCCCCGAGCCCATCACGGAGAAGGACCTCAAGCGCATCGAGAAGGAGATGTATAAGACAGCGCGCAAGGACGCTGAGATCTCCTGTGAATCGCTGACCCGCGATCAGGCTCGAGAGCGCCTCCTCGCGAACGGCCAGGAGTACAAGGTCGATCTGCTTGACTCGATCCCCGAGGACGAAGAGATCACCTTCTATGGTCACGGTGAGTGGGCTGACCTCTGCGAGGGGCCGCACATCGACCGGATGGACCGTGAGTATCACTTCAAGCTCCTCAGTCTCGCCGGCGCCTACTGGCGCGGTGATGAGAGCAAGCCGATGCTCCAGCGCATCTACGGCACCGCCTTCTGGACGAAGGAAGACCTCAAGCAGCATCTCGAGTGGATGGAGAAGGCTAAGGACTCCGACCACCGCAAGCTCGGGACTGACATGGACCTCTTCAGCGTCCACGCAGAGGTCGGCGCCGGCTTGGTCTTCTGGCATCCAAACCTAGGGGTCGTTCGTCACTGCCTCGAGCAGTTCTGGTGGGAGCTTCACTCAAAGGGAGGCTACAAGCCGGTCTATACCCCGCACATCGCGCGCGAGGGGCTCTTCAGCGTCTCGGGTCACCTCGAGAACTACGCCGAGATGATGTATGCGCCGATGTCCATCGACGAGCAGCCCTTCCGGGTCAAGCCGATGAACTGTCCTGGCCACATCGTCATCTATAAGAACCGCGGGCGCTCCTATCGTGAGCTGCCCTTGCGCTGGGCGGAGCTCGGCAATGTGTATCGCTATGAGCGCTCTGGTCAACTGCACGGGATGCTCCGGGTGCGTGGCTTCACTCAGGATGACGCCCACATCTTCTGTACGCCGGATCAGCTCGCAGAGGAGATCGCGGGCGTCTGCAAGCTCGTTCATACGATCCTTGAGACCTTTGGCTTCGAGTACACGGCTTATCTCGCGACGAGACCCTCAGAGAAGACCATCGGAGAGGCAGAGGCTTGGGATAAGGCGACCGCTGCTCTTCAAGAGGCCGCCGACTCTGTTGATCTCAAGCTCGAGCTAGACGAGGGCGGCGGCGCCTTCTACGGGCCGAAGATTGATTACAAGATCCGCGACGCCTTCGGCCGTGAGTGGCAGAACTCCACGATCCAGTGTGACTTCAACTTGCCAGAGCGCTTTGACATGACGTACACGGACGCAGACGGTGGGTTGAAGCGACCGATCTTGGTGCACCGCGCCATCTTCGGGAGCCTCGAGCGCTTCGTCGGCGGCTTGATCGAGCACTTCTCAGGGAACTTCCCTGTGTGGTGTGCGCCGACGCAGGTCGCGCTCATTCCGATCCGTGAAGAGCAGGCTGATTATTGCCGGACGCTTGAGCGCCAGCTGCAAGAGCGAATGGCTAGGGTCGATTGCATGACCGCACCTGGTCATATGAACAAGAAGATCAAAGAGGCCCAGAGGCACAAGGTCCCCTTCCAGCTCATCGTCGGTGAGCGAGAAGTCGAAGAGGGGACCGTGGCGATCCGTCGTCGCGGGACTCAAGAGCAAGAGGTCGTGCCCTTCGCTGAGTTCCTTGAGCTCTTGGATCGCTTGATAGCGTCTCGGAGCCGCGAGCTACGCTGATGCGAGCTCGGGCAGCGTTCCTCTGCCTCGGTCTCTTCCTCGGGACCGGGTGTGGGGAGTCTCTGCCGGCGCAGCCGCACGTCCTCTTTATCTGCGTAGACGACCTCTTACCTCGTCTGGGGTGCTATGGGAGCGCTGACGCCGAGACTCCACAGCTCGATCGCTTAGCGACTGAGGGCGCGCTCTTCACTCGGGCTTATGCGCAATATGCGCAGTGCGGACCCTCGCGCGCGTCAGTCCTCACTGGAATGATCCCTGAGCGCTGCGGCGTCTTGAGGAATGACGCTGACTATCGAGCGACGCTCCCTGATGCTGTGGTGTTGCCACAGCTCTTCAAAGAGAGCGGCTGGCGGACGATCTCTTTAGGGAAGATTCATCACGGGATTGGCGCCTCGGATGATTTGCCCGCTTGGAGTGAGGCGCCGTGGAGACCTCTGCGTTGGCAGCGTTGGTATGCAAGCGAAGCTGCTCGTGCTACTCAGGCTGCAGCAGAGGCGCTCGCCCCAGAGGGGAGACGCTCTCAAGTGCGCGCGGTTATCGAAGATCATGCGGATCTCCCAGAGAGTGAGTTCCCCGATGGCATGATCGCAGATGAAGCGATCAGGAGGATCACAGAACATGGCGCCGATGGAGAGCGAGCTGGAGAGCCGCTCTTTTTGGCTGTGGGTTTTCTCAAGCCGCATCTTCCCTTCGTCTCACCGACGAAATATTGGGATCTCCATGAGGGGACGAACCGTGTCCTTCAAGGTCGCGCTCCAGCTGGTGCTCCAGAGGTGGCGCTGCATGACTCAGGAGAGCTGCGCGCTTATCAAGACGTCCCCGACGAAGGAGACTT
>JAPKBY010000421.1 GCA_028823185.1 Planctomycetota bacterium | reverse complement strand
CTCTATGTAGAGAAACTCCCCAGCAGCGCGGAAGCTCCAGGTCACACCGAGCTCTTCGCTCTGATATCGACCTTCGCAGTCCTCTGGTTGGGGTGCTGGGAGCGGGTCTTGGTCAGATCTCCTGCGGCGCGCTGTGGGTTTGTTGCGCTCAGGTTCTTTCTCGCCCATGAGCTCTCCGAGGAGGAGCTCCGCTACGTCTAGGCAGCGCGCGTTGGGGTCGAAGTCAGCCCGATTGGAGAGGCAGAGGATCGAGGTCTGCTGGTCTGGAAAACGCATCATCTGAGCGCGGAAGCCGACGAAGGCGCCCCCATGGGCGATGAGTCGGAGTCCACGATATTCGTCCACAGCGAGGCCGCTGGCGTAATCAAGGACCTCACCGTTACGGAGGACGCCGGGCTCGAGCATCCTCTTGAGAAAGGACTGCCCGCCGAGCTTCGGTTCGTAGAAGTTTTGGTCCCAGAGGAACAAGTCTTCAGCGCTCGTGAAGACGGCGCCATCACCAACGACCTCAAGGCGCGTCTCTGAGATCCTGAAGGCCTTGCCCATCCAGCCCAGCTCATAGCCTGTCGCTCGCTTCGGGATGACCTCATCAGCGTCATCATTGAAGAAGGTGTGCTCCATTCCGAGCGGGTCAAAGAGGCGCCGCTTGGCGAATTTGCGGAGTGATTCACCGCTCACTCGCTCGACGATGAGTGAGAGCAGGAAGTAGCCAGTGTTTGTGTAGGAGTGCTCCTCGCCCGGGGGATGATTGAGCCCCTGCTGTCTCGTTATGAGGCTCAGCAGCGCCTCGTTGTTGACCTTGGACTCATCCGAGAGACCAGCCCACTCAAGGAGTTGGAGGTAATCTCGCAGTCCGCTCGTGTGGTGGACTAGGTCTTCGATGAGGATCGGAGCGGAGTATTCAGGGAGCTCGGGGATCCACTTGCGGACGTCATCTTTGAAGGAGAGCGCTCCATCTAGCTCTAAAAGCACGACACAAGCCGCCGTGAACTGCTTGGAGGTGGAGGCGATGCGGAAGATCGTGTCTGTCTCGATCGGGACTTGGTGCTCCAGATTCGCTGAGCCAAAGCCCTTCCCATAGGCAAGCGCTCCATTTTGATACACGGCGATGACACAACCCGGACTCGTGATCCTGTTCCAGCGGGTGAAGAGCTGATCGACAGCCTTGACCTTTTCGGGCGCGAGCCCGTCTTGGAGAGGAGCGCAGGCGAGCAGTGTCAGGAAAGTTGTTGCGATCATTGCCCAAGCGTACGGCACGAAATACTGAAAGGGCGATACCCTATAGCTTGGAGATAACCCTTATGGCCAGACCCCTCGCATTACTCACCGGCTTCGGCCCCTTCTTAGACGTGGAAGAGAACCCCAGCGGTCTCATCGCTGAGGCTATCGGGAAGGACGCTCCGCCAGGCTTAGACGTGAAGTCTGGGATCCTGCCTGTCACCTATCGAGGGGTGATGCCGAAGCTGCGAGAGCTCTTGAATGAAGAAGAGCGCGAGCCGGTGCTGATCCTCGGAATGGGAGTCCACGCAGGCTCTTCATTTCGTCTCGAATCGCGCGCGCGTTCAATCATGAGCTCGACCAAGCTCGACAATGATGGCGTCCTCGGTAGAGCCGTCAGCCCTCTCTCTGCAGGGGAAAGAGCGACACGCGTAGACATGGAGCTCGCCGCCGAGCTTCTCTCCGGTGTCGCTCGGATGGAGGTTGAGATCTCAGAAGATGCGGGCGGTTATGTCTGCGAATGCACATACCACGCGATCCTCTCGGAGGCGCTCCGGATTGACTCCCGTGGGCTCTTCCTGCATGTGCCTTCCTTGGACATCATCCCGCTGACTGAGCAGGTAGAGGTTGTGCGATCCTTCCTCGGGCAATTTGTCCCAGCGCTGCGTTATGGCTGTGCTGTGATCGATCCCACTTGATCTGTCATCCCTACTGAGTTATTTACGACTCTATCTTGAGCCAAGGTTTTGGCTGGAAAGGGTCACGAAGAAGGCATCGATGAGGATCTCATGACGAAGCGCATTGACTGGTACTACCACCGAAAGGGCTGAACGAGCTGCACCCGCGCTGACGATTTTCTCGCCGGCCGGGATGTGACTGTCCGTGAGACAGTGAACGCGAGCAAAGAGCGCTTCGGAGAGAAGGACCTGATGGGCGTCCTCGGAGATGCGACTCGTGTCGTCGTGGCGAAGGGCAAGAAGGTGGTGGAGTTTGATCTCAAGCGCGAACCGCCCACTGAGGCTGAGCTCGTGAAGGCTTGCCTCGGACCGAGCGGAAACCTTCGGGCACCAGCGATTAAGAAGGGCAAGACCTGGATGATTGGCTTTCATCCAGACGCTTACAGCGAGCTCTTCTGATCTGCTGCTGCTCTAGTCAGGTTTCATCACCTGCTCCTGAGTGAAATCGCCACGGATGAGGTCTGAGAGGCCTTCTCGACTCGAGTTAGGGCGCTTTGGGCCCAAGTTCCTAGTGGT
>JAPKBY010000022.1 GCA_028823185.1 Planctomycetota bacterium | reverse complement strand
CTGCTGCCGTCCCAGTCTTCCTTGAGGAAGGCCTCCGCGAGGGGAGCCACCAGCTCGTGCTGGTATTGAGGCATCCGAGTCTCCATGTAGGGACGCGCAGTGCCGCCCTCTAGGAGGACCTCGCTGAGCCAATCGCCGCGCAGCTTCGCGCCGACGCCTTCAAGAGTGGGGGGGATTCGCCCTTCATCGCCGAGGTCTGCGTGATCTAAGACATTGAACCAAGCGCTGCGAGGAGCGGTCGGTCCACCGACACCGTCACGTTGATGGCACGCTGTGCATCGCAGCGCCTGCATCTGACTGGACGTTGATTGGGTGACGGTCTCTCCGCCTTGGATCGCGTCGATCGCGAAGTAGAGCGCGGTGATTTCTTCTGTTGTGATGTCGTAGAGGGGGACCTGTGGGTTGAGCTCTTCACCTAGGCAGCCGCGAGAGCTCGCGACATTTAGATCCGCGATGCCTTTTAGGGGCTGCTTGGCTTTCGGGGTGACCCCGCTCTCATGACACGCATAGCAGCGCATCTTGGAGAAGTAGTTGGCTCCGATACGGTCAGCCTCGGGGTGTGTCTCGAAAGAGGCTGGCTGGGGGGCGAGGGCCATTGACGAGCGGCTCAGGACGTCAGGGCTCAGAGGGCCGCGCTCTTGGTTTGGACCTTGCCACTGAACCTCAAGGTGTTCTCCGCCGCTGCGCTCAAACATGCGCACCTCAAGGGAGTGCAGTCCGGCTTCTAAGTGCGTCTTCGCCGAGACCTCTTTTACCCCATGGATGCCGTCGTTATCGACGAGGACTTCGCCGTCGATCCACAGGCGCGAGCCGTCGTCCGACGTCGTCCAAAAAGTCCATTCGCCTGAGCTAGGCACTTCAATCTCACCGGCGAAGCGGAAGGCGAAGTCGTCATTTCTATGTTCAGGGAGGGCGCTCAGGTCTGCCACTGAGCCAGAGCGCACAGGCCCAAGGAGATCTATAGCGAGGGTCGTCGTGAAGCCTGGAGCTTCGAAATATTCATAGTGGAGACCTGGCGCGGTGACGGACTGGACCAGCTGGTGGCGCAAGAGATAGGTCGCGATGGCGTGCGCCTCTCCCCCTTCGAGGTTGAGGTTAGGCATACGACCTGCGGGGCGCGTGATGTGAGGTTCCAAGAGGAAGCTCGAGAGCGCTTTGACCGTCGTCTTGCTGGCGAGATCGCCTAAGAGGACGACCTCTCCAAGGTCAGGCTCGCCTGCTAGCGCGTCGAAGCTCGCGGGTGTCTCGAACTCCCACCAAGGTGTGTCGAGGTCTTCGACTGTCTCTATCGGCGAGTGGCATGCGACACAGCCGACCCCGTGGAAGAGTTGGCGTCCACGCTCTAGTTCAGCTCGTGTTGTCGGCGTCGGCGTCGTGTCGATCGGCTCCCCTCGGTTTGCGAGGAAGTGTGCGATCGGTCGAGCCATCCCTGTCGCGACCTGAGCGCCTCTGCCAGCGAAGAGGTTCGGCATCGTCGTGCGCGGCTTATGCCCCGCAGGATCGACGAGGTAGTCGAGGAAGTAGTCTCTGAGCACGCGCTCTCCGACGTTCGTCAGATCAGGGCCTGGGGGTGGCGTGAGCAGCTCTGTTAGCTCAGGAGGCGCAGCATGGCAGGCAGTGCAGCGCAGCTCCTTGAGGAGTCTGAGGCCATGTGAGACCTCAGCGTCTTGGACAGAGAGAGGCGGGAGGGCGAGAGCAGCGAGTGATAGTAGGGCGATCAAGAGGGACTCCTTAGCCGCCAAGGTATCAAGAAAAGGGGTCCCTTAGGGAGTGAACTCGATCCCTTAAGAGATCAGGTCGTGGAAGACATGCCCATGAACATCTGTGAGGCGCATGTCGCGGCTGTTGAAGCGTCGTGTCAGCTTTGTGTGGTCTAAGCCTAAGAGGTGCAGCATCGTCGCGTGGAGGTCGTGCATTTCCATCTTGTTCTCGATGGCGTAGTAGCCGTACTCATCGGTCGCTCCATAGGCTTGGCCCGCCTTCACTCCACCGCCAGCCATCCACATGGAGAAGCCGTGAGGGTTGTGGTCGCGTCCATCTGTCCCTTGAGCCATCGGCGTTCGACCGAACTCTCCAGAGAAGACGACGAGGGTTGAGTCGAGCAATCCGCGCGCCTTGAGGTCTCGTAGGAGCCCTGAGATCCCCTTGTCCACCGCACGAGCGTTGTCTTCGTGGCCCTTCTTGAGGTTTTGGTGCTGGTCCCAGCGGTCGTGGCCGACGCTTGGGCAGGTGAGCTCGATGAAACGAACGCCACGCTCAACGAGGCGGCGGGCGAACAGGCACATCGTTCCGTAGGAGCGTGTGTGTGGGTCTTTTGCCTCAAGCCCGTAGATGTCCCGCGTCGCGTCCGTCTCTCCGCTGATGTCCATGAGCTCCGGGACCGCAGTCTGCATTCGGAAGGCGAGCTCGTAGTTCTTGATCGCAGCCTCCATCATCTCGTCTCCACCTGAGCGTCCGAGGACGCCTTCATCGAGGTCGCCTAGGAGGTCGAGCTTGGCGCGCTGCTCTTTCTTGGAGTCACGTGTAGAGGTGAGGTTGGCGACAGGCTGTGCGCTGTTCTTGAAGATCGAGCCTTGGAAGCTCGCCGGGAGGTAACCGGAGTTGAAGTTGTCGAGGCCTCCGGGCGGTATGAGCCCGCCGTTCAAGACGACGAAGCCGGGCAGGTCTTGGCACTCGCTGCCGAGGCCATAGGTGAGCCATGAGCCCATGCTCGGGCGGCCCTGCAAGCCGCTCCCGGTGTGAAGGAAGTAGTTCGCGTTGGTGTGCTCGGGAAACTTAGAGGTCATCGAACGGACGACGCAGAGATCATCCGCGTGCGCGGAGAGGTGCGGAAAGAGGTCGCTGATCCAGAGGCCGCTCTCGCCGTATTGATTGAACTTCCACGGGGAAGCGAGGACGTTTCCGACGTCCTCAAACTGAGTCTTCGGGATCTTCATCCCGATCGGCTGACCGTTCTCTTTGGTCAGGCGAGGCTTCGGGTCAAAGGTGTCGACCTGTGAAGGGCCGCCGTCCATATAGAGGAAGATCACGCGTTCAGCGCGGGCGGGGAAATGAGTGGGCCGGGGAGCGAGGGGGTTGTCTGCGGCACGTGCGATACCGGCGAAGCCGCTCTCCGCCATGAGGCTGGAGAGCGCGACGCCTCCAAAGCCGCCGCAGCAGCGCTGCAAGAGCTCTCTGCGTGACCAAGTGGAGGGGTGTCTATTTGCGCCAGTCATTGCTAGTTGAGGTAGATGAACTCCTTCACATTGAACAGGGCATGGCAGACATCGGCCCAGGCGCTCTCGTCGTCGCGATCGCCTAGGAAGGCGAGGATTCGTTGAGTCTCTTCGGGGTGTGGTGCTCTGGCGAAGGCCTCGTGATAGAGCTGATGGATGATCTCTTCTCTGCCTCGTTCGCCCTCTTCGCCCGTTGACCCTACGAGGCGCTTCGCCCAACTCTCCGCCAGCTCTTCGAAGAGTGGGTCGTTCATCATGGCGAGGGATTGTGCTGGAACATTAGAGGCGCTGCGTCGACCTTGAGTCGTGAATGGGATCGGCCGGTCGAAGACCTTGAAGAAAGGGGAGAGGAAATTCCTTGGGGTTGAGATATAGAGGCTGCGCCGGCTATCCCCATCGATGGGCCCGCTCTTGCTGGGTCTCCCGCGCCCTTCCATGAATCCGTCGAGATGAACTGGGACGCTTGGGCCATAAAGGGCTCTGTTTAAAGAGCCGGAGACAGCGAGCGCGCCATCTCGGATCGCTTCAGCTTCGAGCCTGCGAACAGGGGAGCGACCAAGGAGGATGTTTTCAGGGTCTCTCTCTTTGCCTCTTGGATCACCAGCAATGGATTGACGATAAGTCGAAGAGAGGACGATCTCTCGTATGAGCTTCTTCATCGACCAGCCCTCTTGGATGAAGTGATGTGCTAGGTAGTCGAGGAGCTCCGGGTGGCTGGGAGGTGTGCCTTGTTTGCCAAAGTCATCTACTGAGCTGACGAGGCCACGGCTGAAGAGGTGGTGCCAAAGGCGGTTCACTATCACGCGAGCGAGGAGCGGGTTCTCTCGCTTCGTGAGCCGGCGCGCGAGCTCGAGGCGCCCGCTACCAGCTGCATCGATCGGATCAGAGCCGGGGAGAGCGACCGGAAGGCGGCGGAGGGCGACCTCTCCGGGGGTGGTGTGGTTACCTCGGATGAAGACGCGCTCGTTGACGCCGCTCCCGTCGAGCATCGCGGGTGCAGCGCGAGAGCGAGTCCCGATGGAGTTGAGGAGCGCGACGCGCTGTTCGATGTGTGGGGCGACGGCGCGGCTGAGCGCGTCCCCGTCAACCTCGGGAAAGAGCTCTGGGTGGAGCGCGATCCAATCGAGGAGGGCCGCGGAGTGCGGGCTCTCTTCTCCTTGAGAGGGTCCTGGAACGATCAGGCTCTCTACGGCTTGGCCGAGGAGCTCTGCGAAGTTGGCAGCGAAGGCGTCTGCGTCGGTGCCTTCCAGCTCTAAGCTCCACTCCTCAGGAGCGGCGGGTCGAGTAGGACCCTCCACGATGAGGGCGACAGCGAAATCCGACACGCCCTCGACAGGGGTGAACTCAAGGTGAACCTTGTGCCCGACATATTCCCTCAGATCATGGGTCTCCCATCGCCACCCATGTTGAGCTTCGAAGCGCTTTATAGATTCGTCGTGCAACGGCCCGGCGATCATCCGATGCGAGTCGATGGCGGCGAAGCAGCGACCTGAGCCGCGGACGAGGTAGTGGACCAGGCCGTGCTCGGGGAGGAAGGTCGGCGTCCTCAGAGTCCTACCTGAGAGGTTCCAGTTGAGGAGGCTGCCAGGAGTAGCCGAGGACGGGCTCTTGGTGAAGCCGTTGACCCCAAATCCGAATTCAAGCCTCGCCCAGGCAGGGTCAACGTATGCGCCTGCTGATTTGGTGAAGCCGGAGATGGGCCAGGCGGGGTCTGCGCTGAAGGAGGCAGAGCCCAGCGTCCGCGGACTTGAGCCGAAGAGGTTTCCGTCCTGAATCCAAGCGGTCGGGTGTGAGGCGTCCTTGTAGGAGAAGAGGATCGCGGTCTCCGGGGGCATGGTCCGCGCTGCGGAAGCGGGTGAGCGCTCAAGGGGTGATCCGTCGCAGAGTCTCGCCCAAGCGTGGAGCGGATCTTTCGCGTCTTCGCGTGCATCAGTGACGGCTAAGGTCCAATCGCTGAGAGCGTCGTGGTCTACGTCGCGTTTATCAGCGACCTCTCGTACGGCTGCGAAGCGAGCTCTCTGCTCTTCCTCTTGTTGCGCGCGCGCGATCGCTCTTGAGTCGCCGCGGTTGCTGAAGACGATGTGGTCCACGCCGATGTGTCCCCAGCTACCTCCGCCTTCGTCTGCGACCTCGAAGCGCGCCCGCTTTCCTCGCCACTCGGACATATTGAAAGAGGCCGGCCTGAAGACACCGTCCTTGGAGCCTGCTCGGGCGAGGACCACTTCACCGTCGACCAGGAGCCTCGCCGCGGTCTTCTGCACGTCGTCCCCACCACAGACGAGGAAGTGGAGGTAGTCGTGCTCAATGGTGAACTCCGGGCTCAGGAGTCTGCCTGTGCGAGCGTCCAATCCGACTGGTTCGTAATTTGTTGAATCCACGCCCGCCGGGTTTCTGTGCGAGCACACAAAGCGCCCGCCGCGCCAGTCCTTGAGCTTGACCTTGTGGTAGTCCGGGATGTCCGAGAGGAGCGGGGGCCCGGCACCGAAGGCATCTCCCTCAACTTCCCAAGCGCCCCAAGAGTCGTCTTCGAAGTCCTCGAAGATGACCTCTAGGCCCTCTGGGAGGGGCGCTTTCTCGTCCACATCCATTGGCTCGTAGTTGAGGACCTCGCGCGTGGCGCGGAGGCGCTCCTCGACACGCTCAAGGCTTGGCCGGAGCGCCTCGGCGAAGCTTCGACGGGTGTCGGGTCCGCGCTCGGCGTCGAGCTCGGCGAGCGCTTCGGCGACGAGCGTGTTCTTGTGCAGGGACTCGAAGAGGACCTGGCGATAGGAGGAGCTGTGGAGGAAGCCGGCGAGGGCGTAGTAGTCCTCGGTGGGGATGGGGTCGAACTTGTGGTCGTGGCAGCGCGCGCAGGAGACGGTCATCGCTAGGAATGTTTTGGAGAACACCTCGATCTGGTTGGCGACTCGATCGGATTCATCACCTTGAATGTCAACGGGAGAGTGGACCTCGTCGCCGAGGTACCAAAAGCCCGTCCCGAGGATCGACTCGTCAAAGCCTTCGGTCGGATTGAGTCGCGGCTCTTCCACGAGATCGCCGGCGATGTGCTCAGTCACAAAGCGGTCGTAGGGCACGTCTGCGTTGAGCGCTCGCGTGAGGTAGTCGCGGTATTCATAGGCGTTAGGGATGATGTAGTCGAACTCGTGCCCGCGGCCTTCGCCATAGCGAACTAAGTCGAGCCAGTGCCGCGCCCACTTCTCTCCATAGTGCGGCGAAGCTAGGAGCCCGTCGATGACTCGTTCATAGGCTCCGGGCTTGCTGTCTTCTAGGAAGGCTTGCTGCTCTGCGACGTTCGGCGGCAGTCCGGTCACGCCGTAATGAACGCGGCGCAGCCAGGTCGCACGGTTTGCCTCTGCGGCTGGCTCTAGTCCCTCTTCGTGGAGGCGATGTTCGATGAAGGAGTCGAGCGGATCGCGAGCCCACACGCTGCCCGATAGGGAGCGACCGACTGTCGGTGTCTCGGGGTCTCTGATCGGCTGATAGGACCAGTGCTTGAGGCGCTCTTCTAGATCGAAGGCTTCCACTTGGACTGCGCCTGCTCCCTCTGTGACCGGACCCGGCGCCCCCATGAGCACCCACTCGCGCAGCGTCGCGAGCTCATCCTCCGCAAGCTGGCTGCGCGGCGGCATCTGAAGAAACTCGTCTTCATAGCTGACTGCGTGAAGGAGGAGGCTGGCGTCCACATCGCCTGGCGTGATAGCTGCGCCGCTCTCACCTCCGATCAGGATTGAGCCATAGAGGTCCAAGCGAAGGCCGGCCTTCTGCTTCTCCTCTCCGTGACACTTAGTGCAGCGCTCCTCGAGGAGTGGGCGGATGTTGGCCTCAAAAAATTCTGAGCCCGGGTCTTGGCTGAGAGAGGCGATGAGGAGGAGACCAAGCATGCCTCCTCATTCTATGGGAAGACCCGACGGTGCGTATGCACCCTCGGGTCTTGGTTTATCAGCCTCGTGGTGGGCTGGTCAGCAGGGAACTCAGCGGCTCTCTGCGCGGTATAGAAGGCCTTTGGCTGTGCGTACAAAGCTAGAGATGGTCAAGCCTCTGACCTCACGCTTCACAGCGGCGAGGTCGATCTGCGGCATGTTGGAGAGGAACTGAAGCTCGGGGGTTAGTTCTGCCACCATCGCGGCTTGGTTGAGCGTCCTCCATGCAGCGAGCGCGGTGTCGAGGTATGAGACGAAGAAACCGCCTGTGCCGTACTCAAGGAGCTGCCGACCGGCCGGACTCTGAAGGATGCTCTTAGAGCCCGGAGTCATGGCGTGATCAATCGCGCGCTCGATGTATTCCGTGCTCATTGAGAAGAGCAAGTGTCCTTCCATGAAGGCGAGAGCAGGACTGAGGCCGTCGACGTCGACGACCCACATTTCGATGTCTTTGTAATCTCTGAAGTCGATCATCGAGTCAACGCCGCCAACGCTGATGAGATCATCTAGCACTTCGAGCATCTCTTCAGAGTCATGGACTCCGAGGGCGAAGACGCCCTGTCCGCCGAGGACACTCGAGATGTCATCGGGGTTCGTCGGGGGCTCAAGCTCATAAGTGGCGAAGTAGCCCGTCATGCCGAGGAAGAGCTCGTCAATGAGATCACGACCGGTGGCCCCGATTGAGGCTTGTCTAACTTGATCGATGCTGTCTTCTGCCTCAGGTCCGCCTTCTTCGATGATCGTCTCAAGCAAGAGCTCGAGGTCAATCTGTATCGCCGTCAACGACAGCGCGTCTGCAGGGATGACCTTGAGGTCATCAGCCATGACAGGCTTGAGGACGTTGAGGAAGGCGGGGATAGGTCCGCGCTCTGGGAGGCGAAGGTCGAGCACAGCCTCGGCTTGGGTGGGCCCGCCAAGGTCCACACGGCCGTAGATCCAGCAGTCTTCCGTTAGCCCCATCTCGGAGGCCTCTTGGGCGCCGGACATCTCAGCTATTCGAGAGATGTCGAGCATGAAGTCGATCGCGCTGCGGGAGCCAGTCGCTCCAGCCAGAGGGCGTGCGTTCAAGAGCTGCGCTCCGATGTCTGAGCTAGCTTGTGAGATGTAGCGTTGGATGCTGTCTTTCGCAGCGGAGAGGACGTCACCATCACCCATGAAAAGTCCAGTGACGCTTTGCCACTCGGCTCGGATCATCACTCCGCGTCCGCGACCTTTAGGTTTGATGGAGCGAAGTTGAAAGCCTTGGTGGGTGCCACGATCAGAAATCTCAGCTTCGGGCATGCCGATGAGCATCTCATCGAGCGCGGCGCGAAGTTTCACTCCGCCTCTGGTTGAGGTGGTCATAAAGCCAGCGCCGCTTGTGTTGGCGAAGGCGACGATAGGACCGTCGAAGCTGTCGCAGAAGCGCTTAGCGAACTCGAGGCCACCGAGGACGTCTCCGCCCTCCGGCTCACTCAAGATGAGATCTGTGATTGCCGTGACGTAGGGAGTGCCTGAGCCGCCGTCGAAGAGGCGGACAAATTGATGGGAGAGCAGGTTGGCACGAAGCGCAGCGGGGTCATCGCAAGACGCGACGAAGATGGAGTCTGCAGGGACAGAGGCCAAGAGAGGGCTCTGGGGGGCCGTGTTCACTGAAGGGCTTGCGCAGAGAGCGAGGGCGATGGGGCCGAGTGCTTGGATCATGGCTAGGGTGATATAGATGAGAAGGGTGGTTTCAGTCCCGGAATGGACCTGAACTTATGAGTACGCAGGCCGATCCTCATCATTCTTACCGATGAACGAGATTCAGGGTGGATGAAAAAGGTCCATAGAAGCCACCCTGAGGCCTCTCCGACCCTCCTTTTGACCAAATGCGTGCACTCTTCAAGCCTGGCTTAGCGACGGCTATAGCCGTCTACGCCCTATTGCGGGCGCTGTTGCTCTACACCGCCTTCGACGAGACGGTGATGCCGCAGTATGAGCTCTACCCGATGGGGACGATCCCCAAGATCCTCTCGGGTGCAGGCCACATCCCTATTCAATTTCATTACGACAACGCCGCAGGCCAGCTCTTTACAGGCGTCGTGGCCTGGCCGATTTACGCGCTCATCGGGGAGAGCTACCTCGCGCTTAAGCTCGTGCCAGCGCTCTTGGGCGTCGGCGGCTTGATCTTCCTGCACCTCTTTCTGCGTGAGAACTTCTCGGCGCGGGCGGCGAACATCGGTGCGCTCTTCTTCGCGCTCGGACCTGTTCCGACGATGATGAAGTATTCGGTCTTCGCTGGCGGCAATCACTTCGAGCACATCCCGTTTGCGATCTTCACCCTCTGGTGCTTTTACAGATTGCATAGAGAGCACGGCGGCGGTGATCGTCGCTGGCTCTTTATCACTGGAGTCGCGATGGGCTTCCAGCTCTTTATCTTGCTGGGTGCGGCTATCCCCATCGCGCTCCTAGGCTTTATGCACCTCGGCCTTCGAGGTGTTCGTTCTGCGCTGAGAGACCTCTCGTCGCTCATTCCTGGAGCATTGATCGGTGCCTCGCCGCTCATCGCGATCAACTGGGCCACGGGTGGTCGGAGCGGAGAGTTTGTCGGAGCTAACTTGCCTAAGGATGGTCCGAGCTTTTTTGATCGAGCGAGTGAGTTTGCTTGGGAGCGCTTGGGGCGAGCTGCGACCTTTGATGACTTCTTTGGTATGCCTGCAGCTCTCGCTGCGACGCTCTTCCTATGCGTAACCGCTGTGGTGTGGTTCGCGTCCCTACCTGGGGCGATGCGTGGAGTGCGAGCGCTCGCGCTGGGTGTGTTTAGCAGCGGTGCTAAGACCGCGAACTTTGATAGCGCTCGGATCGTGCCATTGGCGCTTTATTTTCCTGCGATCGTGGTCGTCTACGCCGTCACGACCTTCAAGCTCTATGACCTCGCACCGCCCATGCAGGCAGAGGGATACCGCTACTATCTCCCGCACTTCCTCTTCATTCTCTGCCTCTTTGCCGTGACCGTTGATCGATGGCTCTCTCTCGGTGGTTTAAAGAGAGCGGCGGGGAGGGCGCTGCTCTGCGGCGGCTTCTTCGCTGCGTCCTTCAACCTGACCTATATCGACTTCGGGTTCACACACACGGGTGCGGGCGCTCACTACGCGGGCTACAACTACGTTCAGACTGCTCGCGCTCTGTTCAAGCCGACGAACATCCCCGTGATCGGCAAGTATCCAGGCAAGTGGAGCGAGTGGGAGCCAGACCGCGAGGAGATCGTCTCCACCATCGAGACCTTCGGGTCTCCCTGGCGAGAGCAGCTCTACATCGGCGCTGGTTGGTGTGAGGCGCAGAAGCAGTACATGGCCAATGCGGCTGAGACCGCGAAGGGTGCACCCTTCCTCGACACGCGCGAGTTCCTATCAGCTTACCCAGAGGACGTGCGGGGGCTGGTGGCTCGCGGGGCGGGGCTCACGGTTCGAATCTTTTGGCGAGAGAACAGTCAGCGTTGGACACTCGCTGAATGGCTCACTCTTCAGACCCCTCGCGCAGACCCTGCGATCGCAGAGGTGATCGCTGGCGCGAACATTCCGCACGAGTTCCCACACGCCCAGAGTGAGTTCGGAGCGCTCTTTCAGAGAGCGTTGAGCACATTGGTGGAGCTGGATCCTCAGCGCGCAGAACAGTTTGCGAGGGGGCTCGGCCACCTCTCGGGCGTGGTCCTCGAGCGCGGAATACCAGGGGAGGTGGCTGAGCTGGAGGAGCGCTTCCGGTCCGTGCGTATGGAGCACCGCAACGCGATCTTGCGCGGTGTCGGTGAGCAGTTGTCGATCGCGAGCGAGGCTCCTTACATACCGGACGCTGCGCGACGCCTCGAAGCGCCAGAAGGTGCGCACGTTCTGGAAGAGAGCTTCGAACGCAACGTCAGGCGAGTTTGGGGAGAAGAGGCAGAATAGATCGTGTCAGAGCGCACAGCGCGAAGTAGTTTCCACAGCTATGAGAGAAGAAAAAATCCTCGCCTCGGCAGAGTTCGATTCGCGTCTTCCGACCTACTTCATGCTGCAGCCCCTGTTCGTCCTCTTGGTGAGCTTCATCGGGATCCCGCTGATTCCGCTCTGGGCGATCTTCGGACGGATCGTTCACAAGAAGCAGTACGAGTCGCTCGGTTGTGATCTCACGGAGCGCTCGCTCAACATCCGGAGAGGGTTCTTGTTTAAGGTCCAGAAGAACATCCCCCTCGACAAGATCACGGACCTCGCGGTCAATGAGGGTCCTGTGCTGCGCTACTTCGGCCTCTGCACTATGAAAATCGAGACGGCAGGTGGGGGAGGGCAGGGGGACAGCATGGGACAAGCGGCGCTTCCGGGCGTCGTTACCGCGCTTGAGTTCAGGGACAAGGTCTTGGACCAGCGCGACCTCGTGATGGGAGGCGTTCCCGCACCTGTGCCGACAGCGCCAACCGAAGACGGCATCATGGTCGACATCCGCGACACACTGCGACGCATCGAAAAGAGCGTAGCTGATCGTTCTTAGCCTCGATCATTCCCAGGAGGGGAGAGAGGTGGAAGGAGCAGGGAGCGCCGTAGAGCTCGAGAGAGTAAGAGCTTTAAAAACGAGTAACTCTGGGTCATCCCCGCCCTTCCAATAACCAGTTGCGTGGTTCTCGGGTGACTTGGACGGAAAAGCTCTAAAAAGCGATGAGGCGCTATCGGTGCTCTTCTGAAGGCCGGCGCTCTGGCGCTGGAGCCTCGCCCGAGCGGAAGACCCTGAGCCACTTCGCGAGGGCAGCGTTCGGCTCAGAGGTTGGGATCTGCTGAGCGCGGATGACTCCGGCGGGATCGATAAAGAGGAAGGAGGCGCGGTCCGTTCCTGTCGGATCTTCCGCTGTCCATCCGGCTTCGCCGGGCCCGGCGTGGAGGTGAACCTCGAGGGGGCGTGTGCAAATCTTGATGAGGCGGGGCATGTGCTCCATCTCCATGGCCTCTTCTGCTTCTTCTGACAAGCTCTCTCCAAGGGCATCCTCTGCGCGGAAGAGGAGCTCATCAAAGGAGACCTCTGCCTCACGCGTCGCATCTTCGATGAGGAGGGAGATCGCGAGCGCCTTCATCTTGTCTTGTAGATCCTTGCCTGCACCTGTCGGGAGGAGCAGGTGCAGAGGGATGCGAGAGCCCAGCTTGCTCAAGACCTCGCTCGCCTTCGATACATATCTCTTTGTCCTGCGCTCGAGCTGCTT
>JAPKBY010000420.1 GCA_028823185.1 Planctomycetota bacterium | reverse complement strand
GGTCTTATGAGAGGGGTCAATCACCGCCCTGAGTGCGCCTCTTGCTGACTCGATGGGGGTGCTTTCGGTCGAACGATAAGCGACCTCTACGCGGTTGCAGGTGACGATGTAGACGAGCTCCTGCGCCTGGAGTGCCTCGGCTAGCGAGCGCAACAGTGCGGGCCTGCGCTCTTGAGGGACGGTGCAGCTCCCGAGGAGCTCTGGTCCACCTTCACGCCAGCTGAGGCTCAAGACTGTCGTAGATTCCATGACTTCAACTTAGGCGCTTGCACGGGGAACTTTGTCACAGGAGGGTCACAGGGGGCTTAGAGACTTTTGGACCCGCCCGTAGATAGGCATGCGCGCGCTATTCGAAGTTCTCTTTCAAGCCCTCATGCCAGCGGAGATTCATCGCTGAGCCGACGGCTTCATCTATCTCGTTGAGCAGTTCAGCCGGGAGTTCTAACTCTAAAGCGCTGAGCGAGGACGCCAGCTGCTCCTCGTCGGAGACGCCGATTAATGTGCTGTCTGGCCCCTCATAGTCCAACGCGAAACGGAGCGCGACCTCGGCCGTGTTTAGACCGTGAGCAGCACAGAGCTCACGGACCTTCGCCCCGGCCTCAAAGACCTCGCTCGGGGCTGGGTGCCAATCTTGTTGCCCCTGAGGAGTGAGGACCCCCATGTGGGTAATGGAAGCGTTGATCAGCCCGATCCCTTTTTCTTCTGCCAGCTCTCCCAAGGCTGGAGTGAAGTCTCGAGCGAGCAGATCACCGTGGCAATAAGCGAGGATGGTGTCGACGGGGAAGGCCTCTGCGATTCGAGCTAGCATGGGCAGGGAGAGCCCTGTGATCCCGACGCTGAGGATGTCGCCAGCTTCTTTCATCTTCATCAATTCGGGGAGCGTCTCCTCGATGATCAATTGCTCAGACCCAAACTCCACATCGTGGATTTGGAAGAGGTCAATCCGGTCAGTGCGGAGCCTCTTGAGCGAGGCTCTCAGGTCTGCCTTGACTCCAGCGGCAGAGAAGTCGAACTCAGTGGAGCCACGCCTCGCGCACTTGGTGGCTAGGACGATGCCATCGCGCTTGCCTTCTAGAGCTCTTCCGAGCCGCTCCTCAGAGAGCGTCCTCCCATAATATGGAGCCGTATCAAAGAGGGTGAAGCCCGAATCGATCGCCGCGTGTACGAGATGCATAGAGGACGTCTCGTCCATGGCCCCATATTCATCTCCCAAAGGCGCGCATCCGAATCCGAGCTCACTGACGAATATCCCTGTACGACCTAGGAGGCATGTGCGCATGTGGTGATCCTAAGGCATCGAATTGCTTGTTGGCGACAGTCGTCGCGCTTGTTTAGCCGCCTCACGGCTCTCGTTGAACTCGCCAAGCTCTTCGCAGGTCTCCGCCAATGCTCTCCATGCATGGATGAATCCGGGGCTCAGCTCTGTGGCTCGGATGAAGGCGGTCTTGGCTTCTGAATGTCTATCGGCTCTAGCCAGGTGTTTGCCCCAGTTCACATGAGCGATCGCGTTCGAAGGGCCTGTCTTGACGGCTTGGCGAAGCGCTGTCGCGGCGGACTCTTCTTCGCCGAGCGCATAATGCGAGCGAGCTTTGTTGCTCCAGGACCTGCTGTGGCCTGGGCCAAAGCTCAGCGATCTCTCGAACCATGAGAGTGCTTGCTCGTGCTCCTCCTTGTCTTGGTGCACGAGGCCTAGTGCATTCAGTATCGAAGGCGAGTTTGGTGACGCGACGGCAGACGCGGCCCAATAGGTCTGTGCATTCTCGTAATGAGATGCGGCCCTCCAGGCGCTGATTCCAAGCGCGAAGAGGCCGATGATTAGCCACTGAGAGGGGACCTTGCGCAACGCGCGGTCTGCCAAGGGGACGGCGAAGAGCAGTGGAATGTGCGCAAACCTTGGAGCAAAGACCTCTCCTCCGGGGATGATTTGCATAAATGGCAGGAAGGCTAAGGCTGGAGCCGCAAACAGCCACAACTCCCACTTCCATTTTCGAACACAGACCGCGGCAAGCAGCAAATAGCCGGTACAGGCAAGGACTGATACACCGAGCGATGGGAGCGCACCAGTCTCATAGCGTGGCGGGAAGAAGCTCGGGAATACTGCGATCTTCAGCGCCTCTGCCGCAGCCCTGATTCCGACCAAGACGCGCTCCCATAGTCCGCTGTCTCCGAGGACTGGATTGGCTGAAAATTCCATCATTCCCCCCAGGCTGATGTGCCGAAGCCATAGCCAACTGATGATGGCGAACGCCGCTCCAATGCCCGTACTTTGAATGGACCGGCGGCCAGCGCTGGAGGCCAGCCCCAGGAGCAATAGGCCAAAGAGCGCACCGTCCTCTTTGGCCAGGAGCGGCAAAGCGAGGGCCAAAAAGGCGCTGCAGCCCTGCAAGAGCAGACTCGATCTATGCCTTAAGGTCGCCTGGTGAATGTTTGCGCCTAGCAGGCCCAGCATTACGCACAGCATGGATGGGCGCCCGCTGACCCAAG
>JAPKBY010000419.1 GCA_028823185.1 Planctomycetota bacterium | reverse complement strand
AATAGACTCAGCGCCCGTCGGTGGTTGCGGTCCTTAGACCCTGCAAATAGGGCGGCAAGGAGCACACACGTGGGATACAGGATGGCTGCGAGAAGGCCAAGTATCCCCGTCAGGCGGTATAGATCGATGAGCGGCATAGGGACGGTGTTCGGACGAATATTGTAGACAGAACCCCTGTTTTGTCTACTCTCGATAGGAAGTCTCTAATCCTATCTTGGGAGGGGGTCGGCTCTGTGTCGACTCCAGCGCTTTCCTAGGTAGGGGGAAGGGGTGACACAGATCTGTGTCAGCTCTTCAGGCGCATTGCGAGCGTAGTTCGCTATTTGAGAGATGGGGTCGCAGCTCTAGATCTCCCAGGTGATCTCATAGCCATTTGTCAGGTTAAAGCTCGAGCCACAAGGTGAGGATTGCGGGTCCCGATACCAACTCTGGTAGCGCTTCACATCTCCAGCAGTGCAGGCGCCCTTTGCAGCGATGCTCGAGCTCGTCTCTGCGTTCCCGTTTGAGTCCGGGAAGCTGACCTCTAGACGAATGACCGCTCCTCCAGCGCAACGTAGGCCGTCACCAAAGGTCACGCCGTCACCGCTATTGATCGCGTTGTTTCCCTGGAAGAACAAGCACGGCTGGCCTGGGAGTAGATTTGTGGCTCTGAGGATGACGCTGTCTGCAGAGACATTCGCAGCCCCATCAGCGCTTAAGAGTCCACCTTGTCCAGAGCCGTTGGCGCAGCCACCATCATTTGTTGAGTGGTTTCCACAAGGGCAAGTCGCGCTACCCGACCCATCTCCACGGCAATAAATGGTGCCCGGGATACAGGTGCTACAGGCTGGGTCACAGAAGGCTTGCTCGATAGTAAAGTCGCCTGCACCTGCCGTCATCGAAGCGGGCCATGTGCCGACCTGAATCATATATGTGTTGCCAGTAGTGACGCTCCATTCGAGCTGTGAGGAGTAGGCGTATGTAGGACATGCTGGGCAGACGACATCATCGTTGCACGCGAGGCTCGTGTTCCCAGCAGGGCAAGCGCTCCCAGGATAGACCGCGACCTTGGAGTCAATTTGGTTGCCGGTGCAGGTAGAGAGTCTGGCTGATCCCGTGAAGTCTGATGTCCAAGCAAACCAGACGTCAAAGTCGATGAAGGTGCCTCCGTTGCCAGTGCACAAGGCCTCGTATTGCCCTTCAGTGCCAGTCGTTGCGGTGCTCTGGTCAAAGGCGAAGGAGCCTTCGCCGCTGATCGCGATCGGGTTCACGCAGTCGTCGTTGGTGGCGGGGACGAAGATGTCAACGTTGAAGCTCCCTGTGCCGCCGGCAGCGCCAGGGAAGGTGCCCAGTTGGATCAAGTAGGTCGAGCCAGTGGTGCCCGGAAAGAGCAGCTGTGATTGCAGGGCGCACGCGTCGTCGTTGCAGATGATGGAGGAACCTGCGGTCGGGCAAGCTGAACCTGGGTAGACACCAATCTTTGTGTCGGTCGAGGTGAGATTGCAGGTCTCAATTTGAAAAGTGTCATTGCTCGGGGCTGTCCAAGCAAACCAGACGTCGTGGTCTACTGCTGATGAGCCGAAGGCATAGCAGTTGTATTCATTCTGACCTTCGGCGCTTGTCGTAGCGGTCTGATTGTTGAATGCGAAGGTCCCTGTTCCGCTGATTGTGTCAGGGGTGCTGCAATCATCATTACTGGAGCTGACAGCCGGATAGATATTGAAGGAGCCGACTCCAGCTACGGCGCCAGGAAAAGTGCCGACCTGAAGGAGATAGCTTGTGCCTGCGGTAGCGCTGATCGAGAGCTGGCTCTGTAAGGCGCAGCTGTCATCGTTGCATGCGAGGGAGGTGCTCGCTGTTGGGCATGCACCGCTCGGGTAGAGCGCCAGCTTTGTGTCTGTCGTGGTGAAGTTGCAGGTCTCTATGAAGAATGTGTCGGTGGTTGCGGCTGTCCATTCAAACCAGACGTCGCTGTCGATGACTGAGCTCCCGAATTGATAGCAGAGATACTCGGTCTGTCCATCTAAGCCAGTAGTGGCTAACGTTTGATCGAAGGCAAATGTGCCCACTCCGGAGATCACATCGGGGGTGTTGCAATCGTCACTCCCACCAACCATGAGGTTCAACGTGGGTGAACTGAGATTTCGTGTGGCGATCAGGCTCGGTAGAGGTAGCGCTTGATTCGCTTTCGTCTTTTTTGTGACCTTTGTCGCTGGAGCGATCTTTCCGGGAGACGCGCTCTGTTGTGCGTATGCCGGGGCGCTGATTGCGATGAAGGCGAGCGTTAAACGAAGGAGGGGAGATCTCATAGGGTGCCTCTAAACGGGATGTTTGATGTGTCTCTGAAGCGATGGGCTCTTAGGTCACAGCTAGTGGATGCTTCGAGCACAGGTGTACCTATGAAGGCTACTCTCAATACAGAGACTTGTGCGTGAAGGAAAGCGTGTTGATCACTGGGGGTGGCTTTACGGCCTAAAAAAGAGCGGCGCCGTCCGCAGGGACGACGCCGCTCGT
>JAPKBY010000418.1 GCA_028823185.1 Planctomycetota bacterium | reverse complement strand
TTGGCTACACCGCGACTAGTCCAACCATAGAAGAGGCCGAAGCATGTCGTACTCATTACTTCCGACACTCATCGGGGCGATCACGTCGGCGTGGCTGATTCGGGAGTGGAGATAAGGACACCTTTCTTAGATGGGCTCGCGGCAGATGGGGTCTTCTTTGAAGACTGCATGTCTACAACCAACATTACCGTCCCTTCGCATGTGGCGATGATGACAGGGCACTCGCCAAAGGCGACAGGTCTGATCGACAACATGACGGCCCTCTCTTTGAACTCTGTGACGCTAGCGGAGCATTTCAGAGAGGCTGGTTATTACACGGTCTCTGTTCTAAGCACGAAGCACCTACGACATGGAAACAGTGGTCTCGGACAAGGCTTTGATCGTGTTGTCACGACGAATAAAGAGAAGCAATTAGGCCATGTCTCGATCGATAAGATCCGCATCCTGGTCGAAGAAGAGGGAGACCAACCGTGCTTCATTTGGCTGCATGTCTTTGATGCACACGCTCCTTATACTCCGCCGGATGAATACCGTCATGAGTACTACCCAGAGGATCGTAACCCGTACACCGAGGGGACAGGGTTCTCCGACGGCGCACGCGCCAATTGGGATCCACGCATTCGGGATCTCGACTTTGTCTTGGCCCAATATCGGTCAGAGATCACATACCTGGACGAGACCTTAGGCTCTGTCTTTGACGAGCCCGAGTTTGATGACTCGATCATCGCCTTCACGGCTGACCATGGAGAGTGCTTGGGTGATCATGGGGTCTTTTTCAAACACACCGGGCTCTATTCAGACACGGTCGATATACCTCTGATCATGCGCTGGCCGGGCTGCCCTTCAGGTGCTCGCGTCTCGGCTCCGGTGCAGAACATAAACCTCGGCCGGACATTGCTGGACCTCGCTGGTTTGGAGGCGATGGAGTTTCCGGGCGTGAGCTTGTTAGGTGCGCTGTCCGGGGATGCTCCTAGCGTTCCACGCTTTGCGATTGGAGCTCACGGACACTGCGCGGCGGTGGAGAAAGATGGTTGGCTGTGCGTGCTGTCGATCGGGTCCAATAAGGTCCCTGGCGTGCAAAAGCATCAGGTCGAGCTCTTCGATCTCCGCGCAGATCCAGGCTGTCTAAACGATCTCGTTGACGACGAGTTTGCGCGAGCGAAGCAGCTTCGCAGCGGCCTGATCGAGTGGTTGAGCGCTGATCGAATCGAAGGGATGGCGGTGAATCGCGGGCAGCACTCTGTGGAGCTCTTAGAGGCCATCGCTGCGCTCGGATACGCGACTGAGTCTGGCGGGCGAGAAGGGCCTTATTATGTGGAAGACCCAGAGGCCGAATGGTGCAAAAGGTTCCGATGAGACGATTGGTCGAAGAGATCTTCAACTTGGCGCCGCTGGCACTTGGAGCCATCACGCTCGGACTAAGCTCATGTAGTGATGCGCTCCTAGAGGGAGTGTTGACTGCGCCTCCTGAGTTGAGATTAGAGGACCCTGAGGCGCCATCTGAAGAGGCCCGCGTCATCTACAGAGTCGTCATTGACGAGGACGCAAAGGAGTGGGAAATCACCGGTGGAAAGAGCTCATTGGTAGCTCTCAATCCTGCTGGCGGCGCTAAAGAGATGCAGGCCTTGCGCCTGGATCCTGACGAGAAGGTCTGCAGGTTGAAAGTCCCCGTCGCTCTAGAGGAGTCGACCTTCAACTTCGCTGTCGTTCATATGGAGGTCACCGGCACAGCGATGGTCTCTCTTCAGCTCAGTCGTGATGGTGAGGCCAAATACGCGCTCGGTGGACGACAGGTGCAAACCACGCCGAGCACAGATTCAGCGCAGTTCGACATGATGGCCGCTGTGCATCGCCGAGAGAGTTACAACGAGTTGGAGCTGACCTTTCGGCACGAAGCTAATCGTCCGATGCGCCTGCTCGGGGTGGACTTCCTCTGGTCTCCGCTTGAGACACGGCTCCCGTTGCTGTCGCGCGGCAGCGAGCAAAGCACAGGTGCCTTTGAAGTGAACGGTGAGTATCGGGCCTGCGTGAGCCTCACGGAGCGACATCCGATCACGACGAGCTTTGTCGCACCCGCGGCGGGCGACCTGGTCTTCTCGTACGGGCTCCCTGAGAACCTCCGGATCCCCGAGTCGAAGCTGTTCTTAGAGTATGAGTTGCGAGAGGACGGAGAGGGACAGCTCTCTCAAGGCGTCGTCGAGATAGACACGCGGCCGAAAAAGGACGCTTGGCACGAGGTTCGAATTCCTATGAGTGGGCATGGCGGGTCTGACCTCACGGCGACCTTCAGGCTTGACGATAAAAGAGACTCCGGCTGTGCGATCGCGCTCGCGCTGCCTCGCTTTGACGTCAAGATGAGTGCACCGCCTCGAGTTTTGCTCATCACTTCAGACACTCACCGAGGAGATCATCTTGGAGCGTCAAACAGAGCAAGCGGCGTAAAGACCCCCTTCCTAGATGAGCTCGCGTCACGCGGCGTCTTCTTTGAGGACTGCTTC
>JAPKBY010000417.1 GCA_028823185.1 Planctomycetota bacterium | reverse complement strand
TCGCCGAGGGGCTTGAGCTTGATGAGCACTTCTGCAAGATCGCTGTCTCGGGCTCTGAGGGCGTGGACCGGCTGAAAGAGGAGACCTTTGACGCCGTCCTCACCGACTTGGTCATGCACGATGTCTCTGGGCTCGATGTGCTCGCTGAATGCCGGCGTCTCCAGCCCGATGCGGTCGTGTTGCTCGTTACCGGGTATGGCTCTGTAGAGACCGCCGTTGAGGCCATGAGGAGCGGCGCGGCAGATTACATATCCAAGCCCGTCAATTTAGGAGAACTGCGCACCAAGCTCCCTAGGGCCGTAGCGGCCGTGAGGGACAGGAAGGCGAATGTGGAGCTGCGAAGGCAGCTAGACAAGCGCTTCGGTTTCGAGAACATCATCGGTGGCTCTCCGCAGATGCAGCGCATCTTTGATGTCTTGGGGCAGGTCGCCTCAACGACTGCCACGGTGCTGATTCTTGGCGAGAGCGGTACAGGCAAAGAGCTCGTAGCGCAGGCTCTCCACCAGAACAGCCCGCGCAAGGAGAGGCCCTTTGCGGCCGTTAACTGTGCGGCGCTCTCGGAAGGCTTGATCGAGTCTGAGCTTTTCGGGCACGTCAAGGGCGCGTTCACGGGTGCGATCTCTCATAAGGAGGGGCGCTTCACTTATGCAGATGGCGGGACTCTCTTCTTGGACGAGGTCGGTGATATGCCGCTCGCCACTCAAGCAAAGTTGCTGCGAGTTTTAGAGAGCAGAGAGGTCACTCCGGTTGGTGGCAATGAATCTCACGCTGTCGATGTGCGGCTGGTGGCAGCTACCAATCGTGACCTCAAAGAGATGGTCAAGGTGGGGCTCTTTAGAGAGGATTTCCTCTTCCGCTTGCAGGTGATCACGGTAGAGGTTCCTCCTCTTCGGGAGCGAACGGGCGACATACCGCTCTTGATCGAACACTTCGTGAGTGAATTCTCATCGGCTCATGGGAAGGAGATTCTTGGCATCGAGCCAGAGGCGCGCGCCGCCCTCGTGCGCTACTCGTGGCCTGGAAATGTTCGTGAGCTTCGAAACGCTATGGAGAACATGGTGCTGCTCTCAAGAGGTGAGACCCTCTCTCTCGGAGACGTGCCTGTGCATGTCTCCGCAGGTGAAAATGCCGCCGCTGTTAGGGGGGGCTTTGAGCTGGCGGGCCGCAGCCTCCAAGAGGTTGAGCGCGAGCTCTTTGCGGTCAATCTGCAACTCTTCGAGGGAAACAGAGAGAAGACGGCCAAGAGCTTGGGTGTTGGAGAGAGGACCCTCTACAGGAAGATCAAGGAGTACGGTCTCTAGGCATCTTGACTGCGCTGACGGGCCGTCAAATTGGCTGCCATTGCGGCAGCCGCATCCGCTCATTGCCTAGCTGACTGTCTAATTGGCAGTTAAAAAAGCCCTTGGCGCACCTTTAAGGGCCGTAAATGGGCAATCCGGGCTCGTTTAGGCTTGGCACAGGCTTTGTTCCTAGGGTGTGTCGGCGAGAAGCGCCGGCAGTAACCAGGGCAGACGCCCAAGCACGGAGAATATATGAGCAAGCAAGGCAAGATCATCGGTATCGATCTCGGAACCACCAACTCTGTCGTCAGCGTGATGGAGGGCGGGGAAGCCGTCGTCATCACCAACGCAGAGGGGGCACGAACCACACCCTCAGTTGTCGCCTTCAGTGGTGATGGCGGACGTCTCGTGGGCGCCTCCGCTAGGCGACAAGCGGTGACCAACCCCAAGCGAACGATCTCTTCGATCAAGCGCTTTATGGGGCGTCGTCATAGCGAAGTCGGGAATGACGAGACACGTGTCGCTTATGACCTCGTCGGCGGCCCCGAGGATCTCGTAAAGGTCTCGGTTGATGGTCAAGAGTTCACTCCTCCGGAGATCAGCTCGAACGTGCTCAAGCACCTGAAGGAGGCCGCAGAGGCTTATCTCGGTGAAGAGGTCACGCGTGCAGTGATTACGGTCCCTGCGTACTTCAATGACTCGCAGCGTCAGGCCACAAAGGATGCGGGGACGATCGCCGGACTTGAAGTCGAGCGTATCCTCAATGAGCCCACTGCAGCGACGCTGGCTTATGGCCTCGATAAGAACAAATCTGGGCGCGTCGCGGTCTATGACCTTGGCGGTGGCACCTTTGATATTTCGATCTTGGAGATCGGTGATGGTGTCTTTGAGGTCTTGTCCACAAACGGTGACACTCAGCTCGGCGGCGACGACTTTGATGAGGCGCTCATCGCTCATGTCTCTGATCAGTTCCAGGCTGAGTCAGGGATCGACGTCAGGCAGGATCCGATGGCTCTGCAGCGCTTGAAGGAGGCCTGCGAGAAGGCCAAATGCGAGCTCTCTACGTCAGTGCAGACGGACATCAACTTGCCCTTCATCACGGCAGATGCGAGCGGGCCTAAGCACCTTCAGGCCAACCTAACGCGCGCTAAGTTTGATCAGCTCACAGAGGGGCTCCTGGCTCGTTCGCGGAAACCCGTGATGCAGGCGCTCAAAGACTCA
>JAPKBY010000416.1 GCA_028823185.1 Planctomycetota bacterium | reverse complement strand
CGACCGGGGCCTTATGCCTCATGATGGGCTCCGAGGCCTTCTTGCAGCTCACCTCTGAGGGAGGAGCACCCGAGACCTCGGGCGAATCCACCTGAGCGCCACGGACCGGGGGGCACTAAGAGCCAGAAGGCTCTGTGATCATGATCATCCGATCTAGCGCGAGCTTCGCGTGTTGCACTAGCTCGCTGCGCTCGCTGATGTCGAGGCGGTCTCGCTCGCCAGTCACCTCGTTCACCGAGTCGCCCGCGAGGACGCGGTTCGCGTCCGGAGCTTTCCCGAGGCGCAAGAGGTCGAGCATGCCTGCGAGGTGAGGCGGATCGTTGCGGCTCATCGTCGCGCAGCCACAGCCAGAGGTCCCGAAGCTCGGGTCAGGAATGTCAGCGAGGTGCATGACCTCTACGCCGCGCTGCTTGCCGAGCTCGCGCGCGTTCGCGACGAAGTGTCCCTCAGTGCCGATGACGAGCTTGGAGCCCTTCGGAGCTTCAGCGACCGCCTTCCATAGATAGGCCGTGCTCCCGGATCCATCGGCTGCGAGCACGACCTCGAGCTTGGACTCAGGGTGGACGAGGACCGTCCAGTCGCGCTCCTGCCACCAGCGCACATGGCGCTCAGTGAAGACTGTGTGCACTCCGCAGTAGGAGCCCCACAGGATCATCTCAGCCGAGTCGAGCGCATCGAGCCCGCCCTCGACGTGCGCATCGTCTACGGGGAAGGCGCCGCGGGTCTCTTCAGCAGAGGCGAGGCGGACGACCTTTGAGAGGTCCATGCCCAGACGTGCCGCGGTGTTGCGTCCGAGGTGCTCATCAGGGACGAAGAGCACCTTCTGCCCATGACGTCTCGCCCACTCGACGACGAGGTGCGCGTTGCTGCTGGTGCAGACCGCGCCGCCCGTTCGACCCGCCAAGGCCTTCAGCCTTCCGGAGGTGTTCATATAGGAGACGCAGACGAGGTCGTCTCCGTAGCGTTCGATCAGCTGCTCTGCGACCGGCAGGACCATGTAGTCCTTGGCGAGCATCTCCATCGTGCAGCCCGCCTTGGGGTTCGTGATCCAGATGTCTTGGTCATTATTGGCCAAGAGCGCGATCGACTCTGCCATGAAGTGGACCGCTGACTCGACGATGACGCGCTTCTCTGGTTGACGAGAGGCCTGGACCGCGAGGGCGTAGCTGTCTGCGACGGAGCCGCCGTAGCGCTCGACGAGCTTGACGATCTCGCCGCCCATGTAGAAGTGAGCGAGGAGCAGGAGCGAGTCTCCGAAGTGCTCGAGGGCAGGGCTGACGTAGCTGTCTAGCCAGGGGAGCACCGTCTCTGGGAGACGGTTAGGGAGAGCTAGATACTCTTGGGCGTAGGGCTTGAACTCTTCCGAGTACCAATCGAGAGGCAGGTCCGTTTGGCAGACGGGGAGATCGGGGCGCAGCGCGATGCCGCTAGGAGAGAGGGGGGGTGACATGAGCTGTGCTGGAGACGGGCAGAGGATAGCCGCTAGCGAGCGAGAAGGGGCCCCTTTGGGCGAGATGGAGGCTCGTTTTATTCATTCGAGCACTTCAAGGAAGTGCTCAAGTGTCTGCCAGCAGGATTATGGGCGAACGGAATCATCGCTCCACTTCACACGCAAACTGAGCACTTCCGGACGGCTTCTTCGTGCGCAGAATTGTCTGATCCTTGTCCTGAACGCGTGTTCATGCGCCCCGTCGACTTAGATCACCTGTCTTTTTGTAAGAGCGAGGCTAGCCTCTGGCGATCGAGCGTGATGCTGCCTCTGATGTTGGAGCCTTCCACGTAAGGGGCGAGCTGGTAGATGATCTTGTGAGTCACATATTCGTGAACACCTTCAATCTGGGGCTTGGGCAGTTTCCCGCTCCTCTTCATCTCGAGGAGGAACTCCTCCCAGAATTTGATGACATATTCGCCGCTCTCGGCATCCGGGACATCGATCGTGATCTCTGCCACGAGGTCATAGGGGGAATGAAAGACCTCTACCGCGACGCTCTCGATGGAGGTCACAGATTTTATGATGCTCCTTGTGAACTCCGGCTCCCATCCAAGGTCTCTCTCCGCCCCCTTCACGGCCTCGGCGACATCCTTTCCCATGATGTCTTCCCACGAGAACTCTGGGCAGTTGAGAGCAAAGATCGCGGTCGCTGACCAGTCCAAGCTTCTCATCAGCTCTGTCATCTCGGAGCGGCCTCGCTTGAGGCGGTGATCCAAACAGTTCTTCAGCTCAGGCAAGTTCTCAGCGACCAGGCCAATCTTGGTGCTCGCTCCGCAGATGAAGGAGTCATTCATGGACCCAAAGAGACTGGGGATCGCCACGTTGTATAAGTGCCAGCGCTTGTATTGGATGGGCTGTGTGTAGTGAGTCCGAAAAAGGCCCCAGTTATATTTGAAAGCGCCCGTGTCCTTTAGCTTGATCTCCGCCTCTGCCGGAAGCGGGTATGGACCCAGGTGGATGGGTTGGTCGTCAAATGGATGTTCTAAGGCTTCAGAGATCCATTGATTTCCG
>JAPKBY010000415.1 GCA_028823185.1 Planctomycetota bacterium | reverse complement strand
CACTCAGAAGACTCAACGCGGAAGACCCGATCGACCTTCTCAACAACGCCTGCCTCAAAATCCGGGTACAAGCCCAACCATGTGGAAGAGAAGATGAGCTCCTTCTGACTCACACCTTCCGCCAAGAGGTCTTGTCCCTCCATGAGCTCCGCACCGGAGACATTTCCCAGCTCCAACAAGGTCTTTGCTGTGTCCTTAATCTCAACTCGCTCCTCTCTCCGAACGCCTGCTGGAACGCCAGGCCCGGCGAAGATCAACGGCACCTGGAGCATCGCGTCGTAGAGGCCGCTGCTGTGTCCCAAGCGGCCATGTTCACCAAAGGCTTCGCCGTGGTCTGACGTCACCCCGACAACGGTGCGGTCCCTCAACGAGAGCTCATCCAAGAGATCGAAGAGGGCGCCCACTGCCGCGTCGCTGCTCGCCACCTCAGCGTCATATTTATCTGAGTCATAGGCGATGAAGAGCTCTAGAGAGGCCTCGTCAATGGCGGCGCCCTCGATCCGCGCCTTCGTCAGCTCGATCGAAGAGTTGAGTTGATAGCCGGCCGGAGCTTGAGCGGCGAAGTCATGCGCATAGGGCTCGATCGGCAGGTAAGGCTTGTGCGGATCAAAGAGGTGGAGGTAGAGGAAGAAGCGCTCCTCTCCGCGCTCTTCAATCCACGCGCGCGCGTCATCTACGAGGTCTAAACCAAGCGCCAGATACTCTTCGCGGTACTCCGCAAAACCTTGGTCGAAGTTCTGCCCTGGAGAGAGGATGGGGTTCGCGACTAGAGCCGCAGTCCTCATCCCTGCCCCACGGCAGACCTCGGCGATCGTCACATCCTCATAAGAGAGAAAGCTCGAGTCATAATTGATGAAGCCGTGTCGCAGAGGATCCATCCCCGACATCAAGCTCGCTGTAGAAGGTGAGGTCCAAGGTGAAGGCGCAGTGCTTCGCTCAAAGACAAGACCTCCTGACGCGATCTCATCGAGCCGAGGACTCGTCGGCAGCTCATATCCATACGGTTCGAGGCGATCCGCTCTGAGAGTGTCAATCACCACCATGATGATGTTGGGGTGCTCAACAGACGCTCGCGTGCTCTCAAACTGAAACGGCTCACGAAGCTCTAAGGTCGCAAAGACCGCGTCAACTTCGCGCGCCTCTCCGCCAAGAAGCCTCGTGCGCAGGGTCACTTCTTCCACCCCATCGAGCTCAATCTCTGTACTAGCCCAGAGCCGCTCCGCTTGCGACGCCTCTGATCCAAAGGGCATCTCTTCCGAGGCGACTAGCGCGCCATCGGTTAACACCTCGAACAAGACAGCGCCATTCCTCCAGCGCTTGTGGGTCTTCAGGTCAAAGCCCATCTCGATCAAGAGCCTAGCCCCAGGCGCAAAGCTCTCCTGCAATTCAAAGCTCACCTCACCCGGCGGAGGCAACCTGATCCCAGGTCGCGGGCCGCCACCAACGAGCTTGCCGCCACCCACCTTGTAGTAAGCGACCTCTGCTGATGTCCCCGCCGCAGCACCTCGAAGGGTGTGTTCGGCGAGAGGCATGAGGAGTGACCCTGTTGACCGCCACGCGGGCTCTGAAGCGATCGTCTCGGGCCCTCTCGCGCCACAGGCGCAAATGGCCAAGAGAGGAGCGCTGCAAAGGAGGCGCATGAAAGGCCTCCGTAAGCGGAGAAGGAGATAAGACGAGAGAGGCATGCAGCCATTACTTTGATCGAAACAGAGCGTGCGAGTCCACCTTGTCGTAGCCTGAGATTGTGATCTCTGCGCCGCTCAAGACTTATGTGCTCATGCTTCTGCTCTGCGCCAGCCCTACGCAGAGCGATGACAAACCGAGAGCTGAGTCATCACAGACCAACGATTGGGTCTTCGAGCTCTTTGAAGAGCGCCCCGAGACAGCCATCACAGATCTGGTGCTACCGGGCACTCACGACTCAGGCTCATACAGGATCACAGCGAGCTCACCCCCGGCCACTGGCGCCCCAAGCCTCTACTCTCAATTTGGAGAGGTCGCCGCTTCGTGGGCCAAGACTCAAGACAGGGACCTCCGGCAGCAGCTCTTCGACGGGATTCGATATCTGGATCTCCGCATCGACGAATACGAGGGCGAGCTGGTCCTCATTCACGGCCTCGTCTCATGCCCGCTCAAGGAGGAGCTCATAGGAGTTCGCGAGTTTGCTAAGAAGCACCCTCGAGAGCCCGTGATCCTCGACATACAAGACATGCCGCCAAGCGCCGCACACGACACCTTAGATGAGCTCCTCACAGAGCTCTTTGATGGACATCTCTACCAAGCGAAGGGCGCTCCAAATTCTTGGTCACTCAGCTCAGTGTGGAAGTCCAAAGAGAGCTTGATCGTGCTGACGCCTGACGACTCCTTCGCGCGAAGAGGTGCGAGCTACCAACGGCGCAGGGTCCTAGACAGCGTCTGGACAAACACGAGAGAGACCGTGGATCTAAAGCGAGGTCTCGACGCCAGCATCGGCGCGAGAGACCACTCCAGATTGCAGTGCGCCTA
>JAPKBY010000414.1 GCA_028823185.1 Planctomycetota bacterium | reverse complement strand
TAGCCCGGATGGGGCGGACGGCTACCCGGGCACGCTAGACGTGCGGGTGAGCTATACGGAGGGCCTGTTCGAATGATCACGCCTCGCCTCTATGCTTGGAAGGGCGCAAAGTGGATCGAGAAGATCGAGTTCTCTGGGGCCGATAGACCGGGGTTTTGGGAGCAGCGCGGGTATTTAAACACCGCAGAGCCATGGCATGAGGATCGCTTCAGCCGCAGGTCTGGTGGTCGTGTTGACTAAGGCGATCTGGCGCTTTGGGACCTCTAGCTGGTCGGAGCGTTCTTGGGTGGGGACGGTGTACCCAGCAGGGACGAAGCCAGCCGATTTCCTCGGGCTCTATGCACGGCGCTATGGTGCCGTTGAGGCGGACACTACTTACTACAGGGTTCCTAAGGTTGAAGTGGTCGAGGGTTGGCGTGAGAAGACTCCCAGCGGCTTTCGGATGGCCGCGAAGTTCCCTAGAGGCATCGTGCACGCAGGCTCCGGCCCGCAACCAGATGCTGACCGGGCGCTGCGAATTGAGGAGGTCGGGCCTGAACTTGAGGCTTTCCTTGCTGCGATGAGAGCCTTGGGCGACCGAGCAGGCCCGCTGCTGCTTCAGTTGCCTTACTTCAACCGCTCACATTTTAAGGGCGAAGATGAATTCCTCGGCCGTCTAGAAGCCTTCTTGCCTTATTTGCCGCCGGACTTCCGATACGCAGTCGAGGTTCGCAACAAGCAATGGTATACGAGCGCTCTTACTGATCTCTTGAGGGCACATAAGATCGCATTCTGCCTCTCTGATCTCAGCTATCTACCGCACCCGGCGGAGGTGCTCGAGCGCCTTGATGTGTTGACTGCTGATTTCAGCTATGTGCGCTTGATCGGAGACCGGAAGCGGATCGACTCTCTCACGAAGGTCTTTGACCGCGAGGTCTTTGATCAGAGCGCCCGCATTGAGCGGCTGGGCGATGCGCTTCGTAATCTTGACGACGGCGTTCGTGAGGTCTGGGCCTTCGCAAATAACCACTACGCAGGTCATGGGCCAGCTTCCATAGACCGGCTGGCGTCAGTTGTGACAGGTGCCTCCCCAACAAGACCTTTGGTCGATGACGAAGGGGGGCCTTTCTGACTATGCTCTGTGAGCGAATATGTGGACGCACAAACCGACTAGGGGACTTTTGATATGGGACTGTTTAAGAAACTCTTCGGCGGATCAAGCGAGCCGACAGAGCGCGTGTTAGCCATCATGGAACGAATGCGCAGTGAAGATCCGCTCGTCAGGAAGGCAGCTTGCGAAGAGATCGCTGACTTGGGTGACGAGGCAGCGCCCGCTACCGGACTGCTGGAAGATTTGATTCAAGATGTAGACGGTGACGTTTGCAACGCCGCTGCAGCCGCGATCTCTAAGGCTACGCGCGGGTACTGAACCCATCTCGGTCATGAATTCGTCGATCAGGCCCTGTCTCTCTCTGGCGCTAGCTCTGTGCTGTTCGAGCTCGTGCACGCGAGAGCTCCCGCCCGAGCCTGCTGTGATGGAGGAGCCTTTAAGCTCAAGCCTCGCTCCACAAGCTAGCGGCCCTGACCGTCTGATCCCGGCGGATTTGCCTGCGCTCGAACAGTCGGCTCTTGGCACAGGCATCGTTGACGAGCTCGAAGCCCTCACCGAATTCGAAGGTGTAGTGGTTCAAGTCCGTGAGGTGAATTACCCGAGCGGTCGCCTCCGTTATCGAAAGCATGTGAGGCTTACGGCCGGTGGTGAAGAACTCGATCACGGGCCTGATTGGCGCTGGTGGGAGAATGGTCAGATCAAACTCCGGCGTGTCTGGCGCGAAGCTAAGGCTGAGGGTGATTACCTGGATTGGCACAAGAGCGGCTTTCAGAAGAGCGTCGGGTCGCTCGCCGCTGACAGACCCGTGGGAGTTTGGAAGCGCTGGTACGGCACTGGTGAGCCGAAGGCTTGGGAGGAGTTTGCCGACGGAGTTCGTGATGGATTAGAGGTGCGCTGGCACAAGACTGGCGCGCATATGCATCAGAAGTCATGGAGCGCTGGCGTCGAGAACGGCCTCATTCGTCAGTGGGGCATCAAGGGTGCGCTCCTCGTAGATGGAGTGATGGTGAACGGCCAGAGAGATGGTCTCTGGCGAGAGTGGTGGTCTGAAGGGGGATTACAGCGATCAAGCAGCTTTAAGCTCGGTAAGCCTGATGGTCTATGGAGTGAGTTTTATGAGACCGGCGGGGGTCGCGTGCGGGGCACCTACCTTGACGGCTTTAGGGACGGCCGCTGGGAGGCCTGGCTAGAGACCGGTCAACGGATCGCGGTGGAACATTTTGTTGCAGATCTCTTGGATGGGGAGAGGGCCATATGGGGGGAGACGGGTTTACTGCTCTCGCGTGGTTCCTATGTGGCTGGAGTGGGGGTTGGAGTTCACGAGGAGTGGGGCGCATCAGGTGCCTTGATCATGCGTCGCACTCATGACGACCCTCCAGGCGCGGACCATGTGGAGCGCTGGTGGCCCAATGAAGA
>JAPKBY010000413.1 GCA_028823185.1 Planctomycetota bacterium | reverse complement strand
GAGCGCAATGGTGAGCGCTATGCCTTCTTGCGTTGGGGCCAAGGTGCCTTCGACAACTTCGAGGTCGTCCCCCCGGAGACAGGCATCGTTCACCAGGTCAATCTCGAGTTCCTCGCGCGCGTCGTCATGGAAGACAGCGCAGGCTTCGCGTGTCCCGACACGGTCGTTGGCACGGACAGTCACACGACGATGGTCAACGGGATCGGCGTCTTAGGATGGGGCGTCGGTGGGATCGAGGCAGAGGCAGCGATGCTGGGTCAGCCGGTCTCGATGCTCGTCCCCCAAGTCGTAGGGATGAAGCTTCACGGGAGTCTCCCCGAAGGGACGACCGCGACAGACCTCGTGCTGCGTGTCGTAGAGCGCTTGCGAGAGCACGGCGTCGTCGGCAAGTTCGTTGAGTTCTTCGGGCCGGGGCTCTCAGAGCTCCCCCTCGCTGACCGCGCGACGATCGCGAACATGGCGCCTGAGTATGGCGCGACCTGCGGGCTCTTCGGCGTGGACGAGCTCACCCTCGACTACCTGCGCCTCACGGGCCGAAGTGAAGAGCAGATCGCCCTCGTCGAGGCATATTGCCGCGAGCAGGGGATGTTTAAGACAGAGGAGTCCGTCGACGCGACCTACACCGACGTCATTGATCTCGACCTCGGTGAGGTCGTCCCGTCCCTAGCTGGACCGCGACGTCCCCAAGATCGCGTGGCCTTAGCCGACATGGCGAGCAAGTTCGAGGAGACCAAGCACGAAGTGCTCGGCAACATCGGTAGGGACGATGCCAAGGACGCTGTCGTAGAGATTGAGCGCTCCGAAGGAGCGTTCGAGGTGGGGCATGGCGCGGTCGTGATCGCTGCCATCACGAGCTGTACGAACACCTCCAATCCGAACGTGATGATGGCTGCCGGGCTCTTGGCAGAGAAGGCCGTCGCTCGGGGCCTCAGCGTTAAGCCGTGGGTGAAGACCTCGTTGGCTCCCGGCTCCAAGGTCGTGACCGCCTATCTTGAGAAGGCGGGCGTCCTCGACCCCCTGGCGACGCTCGGCTTTGATGTCGTCGGCTATGGATGCACGACCTGTATCGGAAACTCTGGGCCGCTCCCGGTGGACGTCGAGGCTGCGATCGACTCCGGCTCTCTCGTCAGCGCCTCGGTGCTTTCGGGTAACCGTAACTTCGAGGGGCGCGTGCACACCAAGGTGCGCACGAGCTATCTCGCGAGCCCGCCGCTCGTCGTCGCCTATGCCCTCGCAGGCAGCGTGGCTCATGACATCGTGAACGAGCCCCTCGGTACTGGCTCCGACGGTGAGCCCGTCTACCTGAGAGATGTTTGGCCGAGCCCCGCTGAGGTTCGGACGGCGATCGACGCCTCCGTAAGCAGAGAGATGTTCACAGATAGCTATGACAATGTGTACAGCGGTAACGAGCGCTGGAACGCCATTGATGCCCCGACCGGGGACACCTATGACTGGGCGCCAGAGTCCACTTATGTGCGAAACCCGCCGTACTTTGAGGGTTTGGGCCCCAAGCCTGGCACGGTCAGTGACATCGAGGGCGCCCGCGTCCTCGGCCTCTTCGGAGACTCCATCACTACGGATCACATCTCGCCTGCCGGTTCGATCGCTCCTGATGGACCTGCGGCAGCTTATCTGCGTGAGAACGGCGTGGAAGAGGAGGACTTCAACTCCTTCGGCAGCCGCCGTGGAAATCACGAGGTCATGATGCGCGGCACCTTCGCGAACGTGCGCATCAAGAACCTCCTAGTGCCCGGCATCGAGGGCGGCGTCACCGAGCATCAACCCTCTGGTGAGATCACCTCCATCTACGAGGCTGCGATGAGCTATCGCGATGAGGGCATCCCCTCGATAGTCATCGGCGGCAAGGAGTACGGCACAGGCTCTAGTCGTGACTGGGCGGCGAAAGGTCCTAACCTGCTCGGTGTGCGCGCAGTGATCGTCGAGTCCTTTGAGCGTATTCACCGCTCGAACCTCGTCGGCATGGGCATCCTCCCGTTGCAGTTCAACGAGGGCGAGAACGCTGAGAGCCACGGGCTCACGGGTCGCGAGACCTACTCGATCACTGGCCTGGCGGAGCGCTTTGATGATGGCTCACCGACGGGCGGAGAGGTGAAGATCGTCGCCACCGACGAGGACGGGACATCTAAGACCTTTAGCGCGCTCGTCCGCATCGACACTCCTGGTGAGGCGGAGTACTACCGCCATGGCGGGATCTTGCAGTTCGTCTTGCGTCGCCTCGCTGCAGAGTAGAGCTCGTCTACCTCATCTTCCAAGCGCGTCACTCCCGGATGAGAGGAACGTCGTGGGTCACCCGCCCGATCTCTGGTACGACCACGGTGGTCTCGACAGGTAGATAGCCCGGGAGCTTGCTGAACTTCACCCGGTAGGTCCCTGGGTCGCTGAAGGTGAGCGAGCGGACCCATCTCTCGTAGATCTCGCCGTCGCCCTCTGCCGAAGTCGCCTCGATCTCTGCCTCCAAGAGATTCAAGGGGCACCTGACGAGGCCGTCGTAGAA